>JAZNGJ010000028.1:0-29199 GCA_045576415.1 Faecousia sp.
CCGCCGTGAAAGGGCGGTGTCTTAACCGCTTGACCAACGGGCCTGGTAGCGGCAATCTGATTCGAACAGATGACATACCGGGTATGAACCGGCTACTCTACCAACTGAGTTATGCCGCCATATGGTCAAGAGATTCCGGCAATGCCGAAATCAGCTTTGTTATTATATCCAAGGGATCGCTGTTTGTCAAGTAAAATTTCAAGTTTTTTTGGACATAATATGGCCGGAGGGATCCAAATGCGATTTTTAAAGCACTGTATTTTGTTCTATACCGGCGGTGCCGCTTATATGACATTGGAATTTATATGGCGGGGGAGAAGTCATGGCAGCATGTTCCTGCTCGGCGGGCTGTGCTTTCTGCTGATTGGAAAAATATCCGCTCTGCTGAAGCGGGTGCCGCTGGCCCTTCAGCTGGTCACCTCATCGGTCATGATCACCGGATTGGAATTGGCTACCGGCCTGCTGGTAAACCGGGATTACTCCGTTTGGGATTACCGGACGGTAAGCTATAACTATCTGGGGCAGATCTGCCTGCCCTTCAGCCTGCTGTGGATCCCTGTGAGTCTGCTTGCTATGCGTCTTTACGACCGGGCAGACCGGCTGCTCACAAACCGGTAAATTGGAATTTGACTTTCTGTACCGGCAAAAAGGAGCGGCATAGCCGCTCCCTCTCTTTACTTCTTCGCAGCCACCGGATCCGGCAGCTTTTCCACCTTGGAGTCCTTGATCAGCTTCTTGGGACACACCGTAGCGCACAGGCCGCAGTTATCACACTTGCTGTAGTCAATGACAGCCAGATTCCGCTCAACGGTGATGGCATCATTGGGGCAGATCTTTTTGCACAGACCGCAGCCGATGCAGCCGACGGTACAGCCCCGGGTGGTCACGGCACCCTTTGCAAGGGACGCGCAGGCGATGACCACATTCCGGTGGGGCTCCACAGGCACGATCAGCTTCCGGGGACAAGCCGCCGCACAAGCCATGCAGCCCACGCACTTGTCCTCATCCACAACAGCAACACCGTCCACCACATGGATGGCATCGTATTTACAGACCTTTTCGCAGGTGCCGAAGCCCAGGCAGCCGAATTTGCAGCTCAAGGGGCCGTTGCCGCCCACCTTGGAGGCCGCCAGGCAGTCCTTAAAGCCTTCGTATTCCGCCTTCAGCTTGGCGCCGTGGGTCAGGTTGCCGTCCTTATCATAGGTCTTGGCACCGGAGCAGCGCACCAGCGCCACCCTGCGGGTGACCTCCATGGCCTGTACGCCCATAATGGCCGCCATGCTCTGCGCACACTCGTTGCCGCCGGAAGCGCATTTGCCGATCTCCGCTTCTCCATTGAGCACAGCTTCGGCGTAAGCGCCGCAGCCGGCATAGCCGCAGCCGCCGCAGTTGGCGCCGGGCAGACATTCATTGAGCTGTTCCAGCCGGGGATCCGTTTCCACATAAAACACACGGGAGGCAGCGGACAGCACCAGGCCGAACACCAGACCCAAGCCGCCCAGGATCGCAATGGCAATGACAATATCCATATTCCGCCCTCCTTAGAAAATTTTCAGGCCGGAGAAGCCCATAAACGCCAGCGCCAGCAGGCCGGCAGCGATCAGCGCAATGGGATACCCCTTGAAGGCTTCAGGGCACTCTGCCTTATCCACCCGCTCCCGGATGGATGCGAACAGCACGATGGCAATGGTAAAGCCGATGCCGCCGGCAGCGCCGTTGACAACGCTCAGCAGGAAATCATACCCCTCCTGCACATTCACCAGCGCCACGCCCAGCACGGCGCAGTTGGTGGTGATCAAGGGCAGGAACACGCCCAGCGCCTTATAAAGCGCCGGCACGGACTTCTTGAGGAACATTTCCACCACCTGCACGATGGAAGCGATGACCAGAATGAACACCACCGTCTGCATGTACTGCAGCCCCAGCGCCACCAGCGCCAGATTCACCGCCCAGCAGGCAGCGGAGGCCAGCGCCATAACGAAAGTCACCGCCATACCCATGCCCAGAGCCGTATCGATCTTCTTGGAAACACCCATGAAGGGGCAGATGCCGTAAAATTTAACAAGGATGAAATTTTCCGTCAAGATCGCGCTGAGAAGGATCCCGAGCAGAGACTGTACATATCCGTTCACTTCTTAGCCGCCTCCTTCTTTGCTTCTTTCGCCTGCAGCTTCTTCATCAGCCACTGAGAGCCAGCGATCACGAAGCCCAGTGTTAAAAATCCGCCCACGGGCATCACCAGCTGCATGGCGGGATACCCCTCGGGGATGATGCGGATGCCCTCACCGCCGTTTAAGAGGCCGCCGCCGAAGGTACCGGCACCCAGCAGCTCCCGGATCACACAAACGATGACCAGCGCCACGGTATAGCCGATGCCCTGGCACAAACCGTCCACCGCGGAGGCCAGCACGCCGTTTTTGGACGCGAAGGCTTCCGCCCGGCCCAGAATGATACAGTTGACCACGATCAAGGGGATAAATACACCCAGGCTTTCGGAAAGATCCGGCAAAGACGCCTGCAGCAGCAAATCAACGATGGTCACAAAGCCCGCGATGATGACGATATACGCCGCGATACGGATCTGGGAAGGGATCACCTTCCGCAGCGCGGAGATCAGCACATTGGAGCAGATCAGAATGATGGTAACGGAAAGGCCCATGCCCAACCCATTAAACAGGCTTGTGGTGATAGCAAGGGTGGAGCACATGCCCAAAAGCTGCACCAGAACCGGATTCTTGGTCAGCAGGCCCTCTTTGAATTGATTCTTAAAATTCATGTGAGCACCTCCTTAACCCAGACCCTTGACTGCTTCCAGCGCGGCATTGACACCGGCTACCACCGCCCGGGAGGTAATGGTGGCACTGGTGATGGAATCGATATTGCCGCCGTCCTTATCCACAGCCAAAGCGCCGAACGCGCCCACGAACTGACCCCGGAAGGCTTCACCGGCAGAATTCTTCGCACCGGCAACAGAGCCAAGGCCTGCCGTTTCCGTGTGGGAAATGACGGAGATGCCGTTGACCTTGCCATCGGGCTGAATGCCCACCATCATGGTGATCGCGCCGCCGAAGCCGGCAGGGGCTACCTCCACAACAAAACCTTGCTGGCAGGCGTAGACCTTATTGACCGTGCCGGTGGCATCGGTGAAGGAGACCTCCGCAAGGCCGGAAGCGCCGGGCAGCACTTCTTCCATGGCTTTTTGCATCTTCTCTGCCTTATGGGCCCGGATCAGCGGGTCTGCCACCGCATTGACGCCCGCCAGTGCCGCGGCAACCAGCGCGGTGATGGCAAGCAGGGTCAGCGACAGCCGCAGTACATACTTGATAAGAGAACCTTTCATTTCTTTGCAGCCCCCTTTCGAGGTGCCCCGAACTTGGTGGGACGGCCGATGCGGTCCAGCAGGACCACGCAGCAGTTCATTACCAGGATGGCATAGGAAACGCCCTCGGGATAGCCGCCGAAATAGCGAATGAGAACGGTGATCACGCCGCAGCCGATGCCGTAGAGGATCTGACCCCATTTGGTCAGCGGACTTGTGACATAGTCCGTTGCCATGAACAGGGCGCCCAGCATCAAGCCGCCGCCCAGCACCTGATAGCCCATCCAGAGGAAGCGGTCATTGCCGCCCTGGGGGAAAAGCAGCGCCAGCACCGCCACGGTACCGATATAGGCAAGGGGGATCCGGACGGTCAGCACCTTCCGCACCAGAAGGTAGACAAATCCGATCAAAAGCAGCAGCGCAGAGGTCTCGCCCAAAGAGCCCCCCACATTGCCAAGGAACAGATCCTGCAGCGTCTCCGCCGGGAGCTGTCCCTGATGCAGCGTGCCCATGGGCGTTGCCGCGGTAACCGCATCCGCAGTGGAGAAAATACCGGCTGCGTTCTGGAAGCCTACCTTAACCCAGTTATTCATCAACACCGGCCAGCTGAACAGGAACGCTCTTCCGGCCAGCGCGGGATTGACGATGTTCTTGCCGATGCCACCAAAGAGCATCTTCACGATGATAATGGCAAAAAAGTCGCCCAGAATGATGGTCCAATATGGAATGGTTACCGGGCAGACAAAGGCCAGCAGCACACCGGTGACCACGGCGGACAGGTCATGGACCTTGCATTCCTGCTTCATCAGACGGCACCAGATCCATTCGAAGAAAATACAGGCCGCCACGGAAACAAGGGTCACCATCAGCGCCCGGAAGCCGAAGAAGTACACACTTCCTGCCAGCGCGGGCATCAGTGCGATGACCACATCCCGCATAATGGTATCGGTCTTGACCGGGGAGTGGACATGGGGAGAGCTGGAGATCGTCAGCTCATAGTAATATTTCATCTGTGCCAAGCTCTTCCACCTCCTTATTTCTTCGCGGCAGCCGCCGCTTCCCGCAGCTTATGCTTGGCGCTGCGGAAGGCCAGCACCAGCGGCACGCAGGCCGGACAGGTATAGGCGCAGCAGCCGCACTCGATGCAGTCCATCAGATGGGTGCTCTTCATCTCCTCAAAGGAGCCGGAATACAGGGCCTTATACATCAGCACCGGCATCAGATGCATGGGGCAGGCGTCGATACACTTGCCGCAGCGGATGCAGCTGGAATGGTCTACCGTGTAGCGGTTTTCCTTGCCCAGAATGGTCACCGCATTGGTTCCTTTTGTAACGGGAACACTCAGATCGTACTGGGATACGCCCATCATGGGGCCGCCGGACAGGACTTTATAAGGGTTCTCGCTGTGTCCCACCGCTTCCAAAAGGTCATTGAAGCTGGTGCCGATGGGGACCATCAGATTCTTGGGCTCCATGACGATATCGCCGGAAACGGTAACGATCCGGCGCACCAGTGGCATACCCTTGAACACCGCGTCGTGGATGGCCTTGCAGGTGGCGCAATTGAACACGGCGCAGCCCACTGCCGCCGGCAGGCCGCCGGAGGGAACTTCCCGGCCGGTAATGGCATAGATCAGCTGTTTTTCCGCACCCTGGGGATATTTGGTAGGCAGCTGCTCCACCACAATGCCGGACTTGGGGTCGATGGCGCTGCGCAGCGCCTTGGCCGCCTGAGGCTTATTGTCCTCCATGGCGATATGGGCTGTTTTGAGGCCCAGAATTTTCATAATGATCTGCAGGCCGGACAGCAATTCCCCCGGATATTCCCGGCACAGCCGGTCATCGGCAGTTATGTAGGGCTCACATTCCGATGCGTTGACAATGATGGTATCCACCTTGCCGATGCCGGAAGAAAGCTTTACATGGGTGGGGAAGGTCGCGCCGCCCATGCCCACGATGCCGGCCTCCCGAATGATGCCCATCAGCTCCTCAGGGCCCATTTTCGCCACAGCTTCCCGGCTTCGGGGCTGTACTTCGGAACAGAACTTGCCCGCATGGTCGTTCTCAATGACCACGCTCATCATGGTGGTGCCGCTGCTGTGTGCCCGCATCTCCACTGCCTTGACCGTACCGGATACGGGAGAGTGGACAGGAACGCACAGACCCTCATTGTCGCCGATCTTCTGGCCAACCAGCACCGGATCGCCCTTCTTGACCAAAGGTTTGCAGGGGGCGCCAATGTGCTGACTCATGGGGATCACCAGAACATCCGGCTCCGGAAAATCCAAAACGGATCTTTCGGAAGTATACCACTTGCCCTCCTTGGGATGGATACCGCCGAAAAAAGGAAACGCCATTATCTTCACCTCTTCATTTGCTTGGGTTCATTATCTTACGATTTTATCATAGCGCATTCCGAAAACTTTGTCCACCAAATCTTGGGAAAAAACCGGCATTTCGCCGCAAAAAGTACATTTATATCGATATAAAAATTTTTATTTCGGCAAAAACTGTTGAAAACAGGATCGGATGTGGTATACTGTAAAACAGAAGGATGTGACGAATATGATCGATTTTCACCGGCTTACCGATGCCGATCTGCAAAAATATCTGGAGTATGTTCCCTGCTGCGAGCAGCGGGGCTGCGAGTATTCTTTTACAAACCTCAGGATCTGGGGCCGGCAGCAGGCCGCCTTTGAGGACGGCTTTCTGATCCTGTTTTCCCAGTTTGACCGCAGCAGTGTTTATCCCTTTCCGCTGGGACAGGGGGACATCAAATCCACGCTGGACAAGCTGATTGGGGACGCCCGAAAGCGGGGCATTCCCTTCCGGCTCAGCTCCATGAACAAAGCCCACTGCCAGATCGTGGAAGCACTGTACCCCGGCCGCTTCCGGTTCCACACCGACCGGGATAACTATGACTATGTCTACCGCACAGAGGATCTGGCTTTCCTTAAGGGCAAGCGTTACCAAAGCAAGCGCAATTTCGTCAACCGTTTCCACCTGAACTACCCGGACTGCCAGTTCCTGCCGCTGGATGCTTCCACAGAAGAGGCGGCCAAAGCCGTTGCCCAGATCTGGATGGCGGAAAAGCTGGCGGACGACCCCCTTGCCGACTTCCATCTGGAGCGCACTGCCCTGGAGCGGGCCTTTGCCCACCGGGAGGGACTGCGGCTGGAGGGTATGGTTCTGGTGAATGACGGCCAGCCCGTTGCCATGACCATGGGCAGCCGCCTTTGCGGCAACACCTTTGACATTCATTTCGAAAAAGCCGTTGCAGGCTTCGACGGGGCCTATGCTGCCATCAATCAGGCCTTCGCCCGGTATCTACTGGAAAAGTATCCCGAAGTGGAATATCTGAACCGGGAGGATGATCTGGGTATCGAAGGTCTGCGCAAGGCTAAGTTATCCTATCATCCCGACCATCTGGTGGAAAAATACTGGGCCCGGCTGTGGGAGGATGCGGATGAACATTGATTTCCCAAAAGTTTCCCAATATCCCGCCCTGAAATCCCTTTGGGCGGAAGCCTTTGGGGACGAAGAACCCTTTATCGACTTATTTTTTACCACCGGCTTTTCTCCGAAGCGCTGCCGGTGCGTTACCGAAAACAGGCAGCTTGCAGCCGCCCTTTACTGGTTTGACTGCGAAGCATATGGCGGCAGACTTGCCTATCTTTATGCTGTAGCCACCGCAAAAGCCCATCAGGGAAAGGGCATTTGCCGTGCTTTGATGGAAAACACCCACGCGCTTTTGAAAGAGCAGGGATACCGCGGCGCGATCCTGGTGCCCGGTGAACCGGGACTATTTGGCATGTACGCCAAAATGGGCTATCGCGCCATAAACTGCATGGAGACTTTTTCCTGCACCCCGGCCGGAATCTGCGATATCCGTCCGGCAACACCGGAAGAACACACTGCCGCACGAAACGCTTTGCTCCCTCCCGGCGGTGTCCGGCAGGAGTTGGGTCTATCCTACCTTGCCGGCTATGCAGAGCTTTACACCGGAACGGGCTTTGCCCTGGCAGGTGTGCGGAAAGCGGATTCTTTTATCGCAATGGAGCTTTTGGGTGATAAAAATGCCGCACCGGCAATTCTGGGTGCGCTGGGTCTTAGCAAAGGCACATTCCGTACCCCCGGAAGCAATCCCTTTGCCATGTACCATCCCCTGACCGCCGCCCCCGCACCCACATACTTTGGCCTTGCCTTTGACTGACAAATTGGGATTTATCGGGCAGATGCCCGAAATGCAGAATGCTGAATGCAGAATGCAAAATTGTGGTATTTCCTACGGAAATGATTTCAATAGTCGGCATAGCCGACACAATCATTCTGCATTTTGCATTTTGAATTTTGCATTCGCTGCCAAAGGCAGCGCGATAAACTGTAATTTGACGATTTCCGATAAGGGGGATTTCCTTTGTAATTTCACGCCGGTTTGGCATGTTTCACAGTAGAAACAACTTAATTTTGCCATAATCTGTCTTTTCAACGAATTGACTATTTTACAGTTTTCCGCTATAATGATTTTCGTAAACGAAGCATCCCTTATGACTGACGGATCCGTGGAGCACCACATGGGAGTAAGGGCTATGCGAACTGCCGACCGTCTGGGCACACTTTGCTTCATTCGGGGTAAAGTGCGCCCGTTTTTCATTTGATTGGAGGGTTTTTTCATTGAAGAAAGTTGCCATCATCATGGGCTCTGACAGCGATCTGCCCGTTGTGAAGAAAGCCGCGGATACGCTGGCTTCCTTTGCCGTACCCTACGAAATGCATGTCTATTCCGCTCACCGCACTCCGGAGCAGGCCCGTGACTTTTCCGTCAATGCCCGCAATAACGGCTTCGGCGTGATCATCGCCGCGGCAGGTATGGCCGCACACCTGGCAGGTGCTCTGGCCGCCAACACCACCCTGCCGGTCATCGGCATTCCCATGAAATCTTCTACATTCACCAACGGCATTGATGCCCTTTTATCCACTGTTCAGATGCCCTCGGGTATTCCCGTGGCCACCGTTGCTGTGGATGGAGCCGTCAATGCCGCTTTGCTTGCCATCGAGATTTTGGCAGTGACGGATGCCGAGCTTGCCGCCAAGCTGGATGCCAAGCGTGTTTCTGACGCCGAAAAGGTGCTGGCCAAAGATGCCGCACTGCAGTAAATTTATCAATTCTATTTTCAGAAAGAGGTATTTATTATGGAAAATCTGAAGCTTCTGTACACCGGTAAGACTAAGAATGTTTACGCCCTGCCTAACGGCAACTGCCTGCTCAAGTTCAAGGACGACTGCACCGGCAAGGACGGCGTGTTCGATCCCGGCGAAAATTCTGTCGGTCTGACCATCGAGGGCGTAGGCGATGTGAACCTGCGTATGTCCATCTATTTCTTTGAGAAGATCAATGCCGCCGGCATCAAGACCCACTATGTTTCCGCTGACCTTAATAACACCACCATGGAAGTTCTGCCTGCCAAGGTATTCGGCAAGGGTCTGGAAGTCATCTGCCGCAACAAGGCTGTGGGCTCTTTTATCCGCCGCTATGGCGCTCTGATCGAAAGCGGCGCTGACCTGCCCAGCTATGTAGAGACCACTCTGAAGGACGACGAGAAGGGCGATCCGCTGATCACCAAGGACGCTCTGGTTGCCATCGGCGTCATGACTGACGAGCAGTATGAGGATCTGAAGGATATGACCCAGAAGATCACCAAGATCGTTGCTGACGATCTGAAGGAAAAGGGCATGGAGCTCTACGACATTAAGTTCGAGTTCGGCTACGCCCCCGACGGCAAGGTCATGCTCATCGACGAAGTTGCCTCCGGCAACATGCGCGTCTACAAGGACGGCGAATATGTCGATCCCATGACCCTGAACAAGCTGTTCTTCGCGTAATCTATCACAAAAGCAAAGCCTTCCTCTGACGAGGGAGGTGGCTCGCCGCAAGGCGAGACGGAGGGAGAGAACTACCCCTCAGTCACGCTGTTCGCGTGACAGCTCCCCTGACAAGGGGAGCCTTGGAACCGGCTCTCACCTCACTCCATCTCAACCAAAAGGAGAAAACCTCATGGGAGGATTTTTTGGAATCGCATCAAAACACGACTGCATGATGGATGTGTTCTTCGGCGTGGACTACCATTCCCACTTAGGTACCCGCCGGGGCGGCATGGCCGCCTGGGATAAGGAGATCGGTCTGCAGCGGGTGATCCACAGCATTGAAAACTCGCCCTTCCGCACCAAGTTTGAGCATATTTTCGACGAGATGCAGGGTACCTCCGTCATCGGCTGCATCAGCGACTCCGACCCTCAGCCCCTGCTGATACGGGGCAAGATGGGTACCTTTGCCATCTCCACCGTTGGCATCATCAACAACGCAAACGCCCTGATCGACCAGTATCTGACCTTCAGCGGCGGACACTTTGACGCCATGACCGGCGGCAGAGTCAATTCCACTGAATTGGTTGCCGCGCTGATCAGCCAGCAGAGCAATTTTGTAGAGGGCATTAAATTTGTCCAGCAGGTGGTGGAAGGCACTGCCAACATCCTGATCCTGACAGATGAAGGCCACCTGATCGCCGCCCGGGACAAGCTTGGCCGCATCCCGGTACAGATTGGAAAGAACGAGGACGGCTACTGCGCCTCCTTCGAGGAATTTGCTTTCACCAAGCTGGGCTTTGAAAAGGTCTGTGAGCTGGGTCCCGGCGAGATCGTGGAGCTGACTCCCGACTCTATGACCCAGCTTGCCGCCCCCGGTAAGGAAATGCGGATGTGCGCATTTCTGTGGTCTTACTACGGCTACCCCACCTCTACCTACGAGGGCATCAATGTGGAAGCCATGCGCTACCGCAACGGCGCCGCCATCGCCGAGCGTGATATGGAGCAGGGCCGTACCATGGACATTGACTATGTGGGCGGTGTCCCCGACTCCGGCACGCCCCATGCCATCGGCTATGCCAACCGCACCGGAAAGGCATTCGCCAGAGCCTTCATCAAGTATACCCCCACCTGGTCCCGCAGCTTTACCCCCGCCAAACAGTCCGACCGGAAAAAGGTGGCCAAAATGAAGCAGATCCCCGTTCATGAGCTGATCAAGGACAAGCATCTGCTGTTTGTGGACGATTCCATCGTCCGGGGCACCCAGCTGCAGGAAACTGTGGATTTCCTCTACGAAAACGGCGCCAAGAGCGTACATATGCGCTCTGCCTGTCCGCCCATTATGTACGGCTGCAAATACTTGAATTTCTCCCGCTCCACCAGCGATATGGATCTGATCTCCCGCCGGGTGATCGTGGAACTGGAGGGCGAAGAGGGTCTGAATTACATCGAAGAATATGCCGACGGCAATACCGAGCGCGGCAAGGCCATGCGCGCCGCCATCCGGGATAAGTTTAAGTTTGATTCCCTGGGCTTCCAAACCGTGGACGGCGTGGTGAAGGCCATCGGCCTTGACCCGTGCAAGCTGTGCACCTACTGCTGGAACGGTAGAGAATAGCGGGGATGCCCCCGCGGGCAATTCGTGACGAAGTCCGTCGGGTATCGTTACTTCCCTGACCCGCTCGATTCGTTACATTGCATGTGTATTTTAAATTATCACTTCTGAAAAGGAGCGTCATCATGGATCATAAGAATTCCCATTCTGCCAGCTACGCCGCTGCCGGTGTGGATATCA
Organism: Faecousia sp.; assembly: GCA_045576415.1. Classification (GTDB taxonomy): domain Bacteria; phylum Bacillota; class Clostridia; order Oscillospirales; family Oscillospiraceae; genus Faecousia. The sequence continues at coordinate 10,976 of JAZNGJ010000028.1, forward strand.
CCGCCGGCTACAAGGCTGTAGAACTGATGAAAAAGCACATCGCCCGCACCAAAAACGAAGGCTGCCTGGACGATGTGGGCGGCTTCGGCGGCTGCTTCGGTCTTCCCATCGCCGGCATGGAGGAGCCTGTCCTCGTTTCCGGTACCGACGGCTGCGGCACCAAGGTCAAGCTGGCCATCCTTATGGACAAGCACGATACCATCGGCATCGATGCCGTTGCCATGTGCGTCAATGACATTATCTGCTGCGGCGCAAAGCCCCTGTTTTTCCTTGATTACATTGCCTGCGGCAAAAACATCCCCGAAAAAATCGCCGAGATCGTGGGCGGCGTGGCAGAGGGCTGCGTCCAGTCCGGTGCCGCGCTGATCGGCGGCGAGACTGCCGAGCATCCCGGTCTGATGCCCGTGGAGGACTACGATCTGGCGGGCTTCGCCGTGGGCATCGTGGATAAGAAGAAGATCCTCGACAATACCAGAATGCGTGAGGGCGATGTGGTCATCGCGCTGGCTTCCACCGGTATCCACTCCAACGGCTTCAGCCTTTGCCGCAAGGTCTTTGATATTGACAACAATAACCCCGAGCTGTACATCAAGCGTGATGAGCTGGGCGGCAAGACCATTGCCGAAGCCCTGCTGGTGCCCACCCGCATTTATGTAAAGTCTATTCTGGCACTGCTGGAAAAAGTAGATGTCAAGGGCATCTCCCACATCACCGGCGGCGGCTTCTACGAAAATATCCCCCGCTCCATCCCCGACGGCCTGTGCGCCCGGATCGACAAAGCGGCAGTCAAGGTTCTGCCCATCTTCGATATGATCGCCTCTTGGGGCAGCATTCCCGAGCGGGATATGTTCAACACCTACAACATGGGCGTTGGCATGAGCGTTGTGGTTCCTGCCGCGGAAGTGGAAACCGCGCTGGAGATCCTGAAGGCCAACGGCGAGGACGCTTATGTCATCGGCCGCATTGAAAAAGGCGAAGAAAAGGTGATCCTGGAATGAAGAAGATCGCGGTTCTGGTATCCGGCGGCGGTACGAACCTGCAGGCGCTGATCGACGCCCAGGGAAAAGTGCTGAAATCCGGTAAGATCGCACTGGTCATCAGCAACAACGCCGGTGCTTATGCCCTTGAACGGGCAAAAAATGCCGGCATCGACACTGCCGTGGTGCTGAAAAAGCAGTGCGGCTCTCAGGAAGCCTTCGAAACCAAGCTGATGGAGATCCTCGACGGAAACGGCATCGATATCATCGTTCTGGCCGGTTTTATGACCATTTTGACCCAGCGGTTTACTTCCCACTATCCCAGAAGGATCCTGAATGTGCACCCCAGCCTGATCCCCAGCTTCTGCGGCGAGGGATTCTACGGTCTGCGGGTCCATGAGGAAGCCCTGCGCTACGGCGTAAAGGTCACCGGCGCAACGGTGCACTTCGTCAATGAGATTCCCGACGGCGGTGAGATCATCGCCCAGAAAGCCGTATATATCGAACCCGGCGACACCCCCGAAATTTTGCAGCGCAGAGTCATGGAACAGGCAGAATGGATCCTGCTCCCGCACGCTGCGGAAACCGTATGTGCAAGCTTAGGAGGAAACTGATATGAATGTCTACGAAACCAAAACCATGGCTGAACGCCTGGACGGCAATACGTACCCCGGCCGGGGCATCGTCCTCGGCATCACCCCCGACGGCAAACAGGCCGTGGCTGCTTACTTCATCATGGGCCGCTCCGTTAACTCCCGCAACCGGGTGTTCTGCTTAGAGCCCGACGGCATCCGTACCGAGGCACATGATCCCGCTCTCATGAAGGATCCCCATCTGATCATCTACCATCCCGTACGGGAACTGGGCAATGGCCTGATCGTCACCAACGGTGACCAGACCGATACCATCTGGGAATACGCTGCCCGGGGCGAAAGCTGGGAAGCTGCCCTGCGTACCCGCCAGTTTGAGGACGACGGCCCCAACTGGACGCCCCGCATTTCCGGCATTCAGGCAGGCAATGGCAGCTACAAGATGTCCATTCTGAAGGCCGCCGACCCCGAGGGCAAGGCCTGCGCCAGATTCTTCTGGGAATATCCCGCCACCGCGGGCCTCGGCCACTTCCTGCACACCTATGTCTGCGATGGCAACCCCGTGATCCCCACCTTCCAGGGTGAGCCGGAACGGGTCAGCATCCCTGCCGACATCGACGACTTCACCGAAGAGCTGTGGGAAAACCTGGATGAAAACAACAAAATCTCCCTGTTCGTCCGCTATACCGACATCGCCACCGGCGAATACGAGCAGAGAATCATCAATAAGCACCAGTAAATATCGTGTCATTGCGAGGAGAGAAGCGACGTGGCAATCTCCCGGTATCACGTTTCACCATCCATCGCAGTGCATCGTAGGGTACAGCTTGTACCGGGAGATTCCCACGGGCCTGACGGCCCTCGGAATGACAAACTTTTGGAGGTCATAACAATGAAAAATTTCGAGCTGAAATACGGCTGCAACCCCAACCAGAAACCCGCTTCTTTGTATATGCATGACGGAGCCGACCTGCCCATCGAGATCCTCAACGGCCGCCCCGGCTACATCAACTTCATGGACGCCCTGAACTCCTGGCAGCTGGTGAAGGAACTGAAGGAAGCCACCGGTATGGCTTGTGCCACCTCCTTCAAGCATGTTTCCCCCACCTCCGCCGCCGTTGGCAAGCCCCTGCCTCTGGATCTGAAGAAGGCTTGCTTCGTGGAAAATGTGGAAGGTCTGGATGAGAATCCTCTGGCCTGCGCCTATGTCCGCGCCCGCGGTGCTGACCGTCTGTGCTCCTTCGGCGACTGGGTCGCCCTCTCCGACGTCTGCGACGAAATGACCGCCAAGCTGATGGCTCCCGAGGTTTCCGACGGCGTCATTGCCCCCGGCTACACCGATGAAGCGCTGGCCATTCTGAAGGCAAAGCGCAAGGGCAGCTATAATGTGGTCAAGATCGACCCCGACTATGTCCCCGATGCTCAGGAACGCAAGCAGATCTTCGGCATCACCTTCGAGCAGGGCCGTAACAACTTCAAGATCGGCGAGCACCTGCTGCAGAACATCGTTACCGCCAATAAGGAGCTGCCCGAGAGCGCCAAGATCGATCTGATCGTCTCTCTGATCACCCTAAAGTACACCCAAAGTAATTCCGTGTGCTTTGCTTACGACGGACAGGCCATCGGTGTCGGCGCCGGTCAGCAGAGCCGCGTTCACTGTGTCCGCCTCGCCGGTGGCAAAGCCGATACCTGGTTCCTGCGTCAGCATCCCAAGACGCTGAACCTGCCTTTCCGGGAAGATCTGGGCCGCCCCGGCCGGGACAATGTCATTGACGGCTACATCAACGGCAACGAAGAGGATGTCTGCGCCGAAGGCATCTGGCAGAACTACTTCACCGTTAGACCCGAGCCCCTGACCGCGGAAGAAAAGCGGGCATGGCTGGATTCCCGGGATGCCGTGGCTCTTGGCTCCGATGCCTTCTTCCCCTTCGCCGACTCTGTCAAGCGCGGCGTCGCTTCCGGCGTTAAGTACATCGCCGAGCCCGGCGGCTCCATCCGTGACGATCTGGTCATCGAAGAGTGCGACAAGCACGGCATCGTCATGGCCTTCACCGGCATGAGACTGTTCCACCACTAATCAAGAGTGAAGATTTGAGATTGGAGAGTGAAGATGATGCCGGTTGAAAGTATTGCATACGAAAAGGCACTTGCGTTTGCCAAGCGTATTGTCGGTCTGTGCCGTCACCTTAATGCTGAGCATCAAGAATATGTGCTTTCCAAACAAATCCTGCGCAGCGGAACAAGCATCGGTGCTAATATTGCTGAGGCTCGCTGCGGATCCAGCCGCAAGGACTTTGCCGCAAAAATCTACATAGCATTAAAAGAATGCTCCGAAACCCTGTATTGGCTGGAATTACTGCACATTACGGATTATCTATCAGACGAAGAGTACGCTTCTCTTAATAACGACTGTGAAGCGCTTCGCCGAATGCTTTCTTCTACAACCAAGAGTGTTCGTTGAAGACATCTCCACTCCTCACTCTCCACTCTCCACTCTAACAAGAAAGGCTTGGATCAAATATGAAATTACTCGTCGTCGGCGGCGGTGGCCGTGAGCATGCCATCATCCGCTCCCTGAAGAAAAATCCCGATGTGAAAACCATCTACGCCCTCCCCGGCAATGGCGGTATCGCGGCAGATGCAGTCTGCGTTCCCATCGGCGCAACGGAAATCGACAAGATCGTGGCTTTCGCCACCGAAAATAAGATCGACTATGCCGTCGTCGCTCCCGACGATCCGCTGGTTCTGGGCTGCGTGGACGCGCTGGAGGAAAAAGGCATCCCCTGCTTCGGCCCCCGTGCCAACGCCGCCATCATTGAAGGCAGCAAGGCTTTCTCCAAGAACCTGATGAAGAAGTATGGCATTCCCACCGCTTCTTACGAGATCTTCACGGAGCTTGACAAGGCTCTTGCCTACTTGAAAACTGCTCCCATCCCCACCGTGGTCAAGGCCGACGGTCTGGCGCTGGGCAAAGGCGTGATCATCGCGACGACCCGGGAGGAAGCCCGGCAGGCCGTTACCGACATGATGGCAAACGCCAAGTTCGGCAAATCCGGCTCCACCGTGGTCATTGAAGAATTCCTCACCGGCCCGGAAGTCAGCGTTTTGGCCTTTACCGACGGCAAGGTGGTGCGCCCCATGGTATCCAGCATGGACCACAAACGGGCTGGCGACAACGATACCGGCCTCAACACCGGCGGCATGGGCACCGTCGCTCCCAACCCCTACTACACCGAGGACATCGCCAAGCAGTGCATGAAGGAGATCTTCCTGCCCACCATTCGGGCCATGAAGAAGGAAAAGCGGACCTTCAAAGGCTGCCTGTACTTTGGCCTCATGCTGACTCCCAAGGGCCCCAAGGTCATTGAGTACAACTGCCGCTTCGGCGATCCCGAAACCCAGGTGGTGCTGCCCCTCTTAAAGAGCGACCTGCTCACCGTCATGATGGCCTGCACCAACGGCACACTGGCCAAGACTCCCGTCCGCTTCTCCAAGAAGCACGCCTGCTGCGTTATCAAAGCTTCCAAGGGTTACCCCGAAAGCTACAAAAAGGGCTACAAGCTGACCATGTCCGATCGGGCTGCCAAGGCTACCTTCGTTGCCGGTGCCAAGCTGGAGGACGGCAAGCTTCTTACCTCCGGCGGCCGTGTCACCGGCACCACCGCCGTCCGCGGCACACTGGAAGAAGCCATCACTGCCGCCTACCGCCTTTCCGCCGGTGTCAAATTCGCCAACGCCTACTGCCGCAGCGATATCGGCAAGAAAGCACTGGCAGCCAAGAAGTAAAGGAGGAAGATCATGGTCTATCGTGTATATGTAGAAAAAAAGCCCGGCCAGACCCACGAAGCCACCGGCCTTAAAAAGGAAGTGCAGGAGTTTCTGCAGATCAAGGGTTTGGAATCCGTTCGGGTTCTGAACCGGTACGACGCGGAAAACCTGGAAAAGAGCCTGTTTGACTACGCCGTGGGTACCGTTTTCTCCGAGCCCCAGGTGGATGATGTGAGCTTTGATGTACCCACTGGCTCCATCGTGTTTGCCGTAGAACCCCTGCCCGGTCAGTTTGACCAGCGGGCAGACTCCGCTGCCCAGTGTATCCAGATTCTGGGTCAGTGTGACCGTCCTACCGTTCGCTCTGCCAAGGTCTATGTGCTGGAAGGCGATCTCAGCGAAGCTGACATTGCCGCCATCAAGAAGCATGTTATTAACCCTGTGGAATGCCGGGAAGCAGAGCTTTCCATTCCCGAAACGCTGGCAGCCGAATACGCTGTTCCCCAGAGCGTTGCCACCGTTACCGGTTTCATCTCCATGGACGAAACCGCGCTGGCTGACCTGCTGGACAAGCTGGGTCTTGCTATGGACTCGGATGACCTGAAGTTCCTGCAGAACTATTTTGCAAATGAAGAACACCGGGATCCCACCATCACCGAAATTCGCGTGGTGGACACCTACTGGTCCGACCACTGCCGCCACACCACTTTCTCCACCATCATTGATGATGTGAAGATCGACGATCCTGCGGTGCAGGCAGCTTATGAGCGGTATCTTGCCGCCCGCGTCGAGGTCTACGGCGAAGAAAAGGCCGCAAAGCGCCCCCAGACGCTGATGGACATTGCCACCATCGGTGCCAAAACACTGAAAAAGCGGGGTCTGCTTCCTGAGTTGGACGAAAGCGAAGAGATCGACGCCTGCTCCATCCGTCTGACCGCCAAAGTCAATGGCGAGGATCAGGATTGGCTCTTAATGTTTAAGAACGAAACCCACAACCACCCCACCGAGATGGAGCCCTTCGGCGGCGCAGCTACCTGTATCGGCGGCTGTATCCGTGACCCCCTCTCCGGCCGCGCCTATGTCCATCAGGCCATGCGCGTCACCGGCGCTGCCGACCCCCGGAAGTCTCTGAACCAGACCCTTTCCGGTAAGCTGCCCCAGAGAAAGCTCTGCCAGACCGCTGCCGCCGGTTATTCTTCCTACGGCAATCAGATCGGCCTTGCTACCGGCCATGTGGCCGAAATCTACCATGACGGCTTTGTTGCCAAGCGTCTGGAGTGCGGCGCTGTTGTGGGCGCTGCCCCTGCTTACAATGTCCGCCGGGAGCGTCCCGCCCCCGGGGATGTGGTGGTCCTGCTGGGCGGCCGTACCGGTCGTGACGGCATCGGCGGTGCTACCGGCTCCTCTAAGAGCCACAATATGAAATCCCTGACCACCATGGCTTCCGAAGTACAGAAGGGCAACGCCCCCGAGGAGCGGAAGATCCAGCGTCTGTTCCGGGATCCCAAGGTCACCCGCCTGATCAAGCGCTGCAATGACTTCGGCGCCGGCGGCGTATCCGTCGCCATCGGGGAGCTGGCAGACGGGCTGCGGATCGATCTGGACGCGGTACGCAAGAAGTATGAAGGCCTCGACGGCACCGAGATCGCCATCTCCGAATCTCAGGAGCGTATGGCTGTTGTGGTCGCCGCTGAGGATGCGGACACCTTTATCGCCTACGCACAGGCAGAAAATCTGGAAGCTTACCGGGTGGCCGTGGTCACCGAGGAAGCCCGGATGGTCATGCAGTGGAAGGGCGTAGAGATCGCCAGCCTTTCCCGGGCGTTCCTCGACACCAACGGTGCCAGCAAGCATGCAACCGTGCAGGTTGGCAAGAAGGATCTGTCTGCCCTCAGTGAAAGCCTCTATGGCAGCCTGCGAGAAATGGCTGCTGACCTCAAGACTGCCAGCCGCAGAGGTCTTGTGGAGCGGTTCGACGGCTCTATCGGCACCGGCTCCGTGCTGATGCCCTTCGGCGGCGAGACCCAGCGGACTCCTGCTCAGGTCATGGCGGCTCTGCTGCCCACCCTGCCCGGTCAGGTCACCGATCAGGCCAGCGTGTTCAGCTTTGCCATGGATCCCGACCATATGAGTATGGATCCCTACACCGGCGCTCACGCCGCGATCTACAGCAGCGTTGCCAAGCTGGTAGCTGCCGGCGCTGACTATAAGAAGGCCTACCTTTCCCTGCAGGAATTCTTTGAGAAGCTGCGCACCGAGCCCGGCCGCTGGGGCAAGCCCTTTGCTGCCCTCCTTGGCGCGCTGGATGCCCAGCTGGAGCTGGGTGCCGCTGCCATCGGCGGCAAGGACTCCATGTCCGGCTCTTTCCTTGATTACGATGTGCCGCCCACGCTGATCTCCTTCGCCATCGCGCCCATCGATCAGAACGAGGTGCTGACTCCCGAATTCAAGGAAGCCGGCCACCCCGTCTATGTCTTTGGACCCACCGAACCCACTGCCGACAGCCGCAAGGCCGCTTGGGAGCAGTTCCATCAGCTGCACAAGGCTGGCAAGGTCAAGGCCGCATGGGCAGTGGAATACGGCATGGGCGAAGCGGTGATGAAGATGTCCTTCGGTAACTTCATCGGCTTCACCGGCTGCAAGGGCCTTGAAGATCTGTGGCACCAGAAGCGCTGCGGTGTTCTGGTTGCGGAACTGACCGAAGAGGTAAAAGTCCCCGGCGCGTTCAAGATCGGCTGGACCACCGAAGAGCCCGTCATCGACCTCAACGGTGACCGGGCAGAGATCGCCGAGCTGCTGGAGCTGAATGAAGCTGTTCTGGAAAAGGTCTACCCCACCGAAGCACCCGAAACTGACGCAGAGCTGCCTGTATTCGGCTTCGACGGCGGCTGCAATGTAGCTCCCGCTGTGAAGGTCGCCAAGCCCAAGGTGCTGATCCCCGTGTTCCCCGGCACCAACTGCGAATTCGACTCCGCACGGGCCATGGTAACTGCCGGTGCCGAGCCGGAGATCTTCGTGGTGCGCAACCTCAGCGCCGACGATGTGACCCGCAGCGTAGAGCAGTTCGCAGCCAAGATCGCCGAGAGCCAGATGATCTTCATCCCCGGCGGCTTCTCCGGCGGCGACGAGCCTGACGGCAGCGCCAAGTTCATCACCGCTTTTTTCCGCAATCCTGCCATCAAGGAGCAGGTGACCAGACTTCTTGACGACCGGGACGGTCTGATGCTGGGCATCTGCAACGGCTTCCAGGCACTGATCAAGCTGGGTCTGGTGCCCTTCGGCAAGATCATCGACACCGATGACGCTTGCCCCACTCTGACCTACAATACCATCGCCCGCCACCAGTCCAAGCTGGTCCGCACCCGGGTCTGCACCAACAAGAGCCCCTGGCTGGCAGGAACGGAAGTTGGCGAGATCTATACTGTGCCCATTTCCCATGGCGAAGGCCGGTTCTTCGCTTCCGAGGAGCTTGCCATGCAGCTGGCTGCCAACGGCCAGATCGCGACCCAGTATGTAGATCTGGAGGGCGAGCCCACCATGGACACCGCCTTCAATCCCAACGGCTCCCTCTTCGCCATCGAGGGCATCACCTCCCCCGACGGCAGAGTTCTGGGCAAGATGGGCCACAGCGAGCGCTGGCAGCAGGGTCTTTACCGCAATGTTCCCGGCGAATATGACATGAAGCTGTTCCAGTCCGCCGTGAAGTATTTCAAATAAGATACAGCAAAAGGGCAGTGCCTAAGGCACTGCGCTTTTTACATTACTTTTCCCCATTCGGGAATCGATCTTTTCCAACGCGCTCTTCATAGCGGCATAGGCTTCATCGGATACTTTTCCGATAAAATTGCTTTCATAGGCAGCGACAGCTTCCCGGATCCGCAGGATCCGCATACCGCCGCCGGTATCCGATTCATCCAGCGTATACACCGGCGTATAGTCGTAGCCGGTGATCCTGGTCTCTCCGGTTGTGCCGTTTTTGGTGATCTGGAGATCCAGAAGGACAGAATAGTCCGTTCCCGCCTTGTCCGCATCCCCGAAGAAATCACCCAGAGAATAGGCAACCAGTTTTCCCGCGTTTTCGTCATACTCCAGCGTCTGCACATAGTGGGAATGGGTGCCGATGATGGCATCCACGCCTTCCTCCTGCATCAGCTTGCAGATCTTCTCCTGTGTGGAGCTGATTTTCGAATTAAACTCACTGCCCCAGTGCAGCAGCGCGATGGTAACATCCGGCTTTTTCGCCGCTGCTGCCCGCAGGATCTTGGTGATCCCCTCCGTATCCACCTTCTGATAGGTACTGTTATAGTCCTTATACAGCAGATTTACACAATCCTCGTTTCCCTCAGGCAAGCCCATGCCATCCATGCCCTTGGTAAAGGCCACAAAGGCCACTCGAATGCCTTGTATCTCCCGGATGTAATAACCGCCGGAATCCTTAAAATCCTTCGCCGTTGCATAAGCGCCCAGGGGCACCATGCCGGCATTGCGGATCCCCTGCAGCGTGGAGGAAAGTCCCGAAAGGCCGTTGACCACCGTCTGGGAATTGGCTGCCTGCAGCATATCCACACCGGCCTGCTGCAGCCCCTGCAGCATTTGGTTGGGGGCGGATCTGTTCTCGCTGCCGTACGGCGCGCCATATAGGCTTCCTTCAAAATTCAAGATTGCCAGGTCCGCGCCGCTGAGGACAGGAACAACATCCAGAAACACATCCGTATAATCATAGCCGCTGACCGCCGTTCCGGAGGCTACGGTCTTATCCGTTACATTCAGGTCGCCGCCTGCCACAATGTGGATCACCGTATCCGGCACGGTGGGTGCAGGCTCGGTTTCCGTGGGCTGGGTCTGGATGGCAGGGGGCGTACTCAGCTCCGGCTCCCGGGGCGCATTGATGATCCCGTTGGCGATCAAAAGCGCCGCAGCGCAAACAACCAGCGTCACGGCGGTCATCACGATACCGATCTTCAAAAACCGCTGCTGGCGCGCAAGAAATTGCTGCTCCTGCCGTCGCTCCTCCCGGCGCTTATTCAGTTCTTCGTCTTCAAACGCCATGGCGAGCCTCCCATCTTATAGGTGAGTATTCATTATACACCATTTTCCCAGACTGTACAAGTCCCGGCACGAAAAAAGCTGCCGCGCATTTGCGGCCTGCTCTCAGCAGAGGGATATGCGAGGAATATTCCCGGAAGAACAGATTGCTTTTTTCCGGCAGACATGATAATATGGCTATACGATATTTTGGATAAGGAGGTGCCGCCGTGCGCCGGATATTGATCGCGATCCTCTGCTGCCTGATGCTGGCCACTGCGGTATCTGCTGCCAGCTCCGTCACTGACCTGCAAAGCAGCACCACTGTCACATCAAGCGGTACCTGCGAGGTCACTGTGATGCTCCAGCTGAAGCTGGAGGAAGTGCCCGCCCAGCTGCTGTTCCCGCTGCCGTCCCAAGCCCGCAACATCACCCTCAACGGCGGCCCTGCCCGAACCTCTCTTTCCGGCAGCGTCCGCAATGTCAGTTTAAGCGGCAGCATCCATTCTGCCGGCACCCATACTCTTACGATCCACTACAACCTGCCCGATGCCGTCGCCGCAAACAAAAATGAACAGCTGGTTCTGACTCTGCAGCTGCTCAGCGGCTTTGCCTATCCCATTGAAAAAATGCAGTTTTCCGTGACTCTGCCCGGCGCGCCGGAGCACCGTCCCCAGTTCGTAAGCACCTATCTGCAGGAAAGCGCCGATTCCTACATCGACTGCACCGTAGACGGCTCCGTGATCAGCGGCAGCTTCAAGACCACGCTCAAGGACCACGAGTCCCTTACCATGACGCTGGTGGTGCCCGAAGACCAGTTCCCCCAGCCCATTTCCAAAAAATGGAGCCTCAGCGCTGATGATATCGTCATGTACGCCTGCATTGCCGCCGCGTTCCTTTACTGGATCCTGACGATGCGGTCTCTGCCGCCCCGGCGCATCCGCCGCACCCAAAGTCCGGAAGGGCTTACGGCAGGCCAACTGGGCTGCGCCCTCACCTGTCAGGGCGTGGACTTTACTTCCCTTGTGATCTCCTGGGCGCAGATGGGTTATCTGCTTATTCATCTGGATGACAACAACCGTGTCCTGCTGCACCGCCGGATGGAAATGGGCAATGAGCGCAGCGAATTTGAGGTCCGGGCATTTAAGACCCTTTTCGGCAAGCGGCGCACCGTGGACGGAACCGGTTTTCATTTTGCACGGCTTTCCCGCAAGGTATCCGCCACCGTTCCCAATGTCCGCAGCTATTATCTGCCCGGTTCCGGTAATCCCCGGATCTTCCGGCTGCTTTGCATGGGTATCACAATGGCCGGAGGCGTATCCTTGGCTCTTGCCATCGCCAGCGATACCGTCTGGCGGATCCTGCTGGCTTTGCTGCTGATGAGCGCAGGCGCTTTCCTTTCCTATTGGATCCACCGGGGCGCGGCAGCCGTGCATCTGCGCAGGAAACAGCCTCTGTACCTGGCACTGGCCGGAAGCCTGCTGTGGCTTCTGCTGGGGATCTGCGCTTCCGAATGGGGCAATGCGCTGTTGATGCTCCTGTGTCAGTGGCTCATGGGCTTTGCCGGTGCCTACGGCGGCCGCAGAAACGATCCCGGCAAGCAGGCCATGGCTGAGATCCTGGGGCTTCGCCGCCATCTTACCACCGTTTCCAAGCAGGAGCTGCAGCAGATCCTGCGCAGAAATCCCGAATATTACTACGCTTTGGCTCCCTACGCACTGGCAATGGGTGCTGACAAAGCCTTTGCCCGGCAATTGGGCGGACGGAAGCTGCCCCAGTGCAGCTATCTGGTCACCACCATGGACGGTCACCTCACCGCCAAAGAGTGGAATCAGCTGCTGCGCGCAGCCGCAGCGGCTATGGACGCGAGCAACCAGCGCTCACTGCTGGAAAAGCTGCTGGGAAAATAAGATGCTATAATGTAAGGGCGCGGAAAAATCCGCGCCCTCTCCTTGCAACAAATTGGGATTTGTCGTGCTGTTGCTATACACCAATTAATACGCATGTCATTCCGAGTCGCCGTCAGGCGACGTGGGATAGAATTAAGGTGTGATTGCCACCGGCAATCATTTAATTTTGATTCGCTGCGCGGAGCACCACTCCCGGTAGAAAGCTATTCTCTGCCCAGCATTTCGATGGTTCGTACCAGGAGATTGCCGCGTCATGCTTCGCATTCCTCGCAATGACATGGTTTTTTAGCTGGTTGCGCCGATTTGAACAGAGCGACAAACTTTAGAATCCGTTGCAGCGTAAGCTGCTTACGGATTCTTATGCATAGCTGAGATTTGACATTCCCAAAGGGCAAAGGGGCGCGGAAAAATCCGCGCCCTTTTTATTCTTCTGCTTTTTTCTCCGCGTTCAGCGCGTCCACCACGATATCCGGATAAGGATTGGCGATGACCGTGCGATAGGTGTGGTAGATCACCATGCCCGGCTTGCCGGAGGGGATCTTTTTCACCTGTTTCACCGGGGTCACATCCACCGGGATATTTTGTCCGCCGCCGGTCTCGGCATAGTAGGCCGCCAGCTGCGCCGCCTGGGTCACGGTGTCATCCGGCACCTTCTGCCCCGCGCAGGCGATGATCACATGGCTTCCGTGGACCTTTGATGCATGGAGCCACAGATCATCCTTGCGGGCCATTTTGAAGGTCAGTTCATCGTTCTGCCGATTATTTCTGCCCACATAGATGGGAAATCCGTCGGTGGATTCAAAGCGCATGGGGGCAGTCTTCGCCTGCTTCATCCGTTTCTTGCCGGATTCGGCTTTGACATAGCCCCCTGCATGGAGCTCCTGCCGGATCTCCTCCAGCTCCTGCTCCGTGCCTGCCCGGGTCAGCTCCTCCAGCACGCTTTGCAGGTAGGAAAGCTCCTCGGTGCCGATGGCGATCTGCTTTGTCAGCTCCTTTTCCGCATTTTTCATGCGGGTATAGTCCTTATAGAACTTGGCGGCATTTTGCTGAGGGGAGAGAATGGGGGAAATCGAGATATCGATGGTCTTCATTTCCTCATCGTAAAAATCCTCTGCCTGCAGCACCGTCTGTCCCTTGGTGATCCGGTGAATATTGGCGGTGACGATATCGCCCAGCTGCCGCAGCCGCTCCCGGTCGTAGGTGGCAGAAAGTTCCTTTTCCTGAATGGCCAGCTTTCTGGTCAGACGAGTGCAGAGGTTCTGCACGGTTTTACGGATTCCCTGCCCTTTCTGGCGGATGGCATCCTTCCGGTCACGAACCGTGTAGTACATATCCAAAAGTCCGCTGAAGGACTCCGCTTCTTTATATTCGCCGTACTGCCGGATGGGGCAGAAGGCATACTGCTTGGGCACACCGTCCTGATCAGCGCAGTAGCAGGGCTTGGGATGGCGCAGATGCTCCCCAAAGAAATGCGCCAGTTTTTCCGCCAATCGGGAAATATTCTGCCCTTCCACGCGGGCATCCACATCTCCTGCCGCAAGCAGCGCCGCCTCCCGGCAGACCAGCGGAGAAAGTCCCCCAAGGGTATCCATCAAACGGCTGGAAAGAATATCCGCACCGGGTTCGGCCAAAAGGTTTACATAACTATCTGAATCCATGTCCAGCGGGTCTTTTTTCGCCACAGGCTCCGGATCCTGATAGTACATACCCGGCAGGGCGGGACGCTTGGCGGTTTCATCCAGGCCGATCCGCCGCAGGCAGTCTATGATCCGCCCCTCGGAAGAAAGCAAGTACAGATTACATGTTCTGCCCATCAGTTCCGCCACAAGGCGCTTCTGCACCGCACCGCCCATTTCGTCGATGCAGTCAAAGGTAAACACCGCGCAGCGCTCCATGGCAGGCTGGGTAATGCCCACCAATCTTGCGCCGGACAGGTGCTTGCGCAGCAGCATGCAGAACATGGGCGGCTCCGGGGGATTTTCCGGATTGGCAGCCGTCAGATGTAGCCGGGGAGAGGCAGGATTCGCCGCAATCAGCAGCTTTTCCCGGCCTTCCCGGTGCTTTAAATGCAGGATCACCGTATCTCTGGCGGGCTGGTGGATCTTCTCCACCCGCAGTTCCCCCAGCGACCGGATCTCTTGCAGCACGCAGGTCATATAAAACGCATCAAATGCCATCAGTATCCTCCATCATGATCGCAAACAGTTCATTGAGCCGGTCTGTTTTGCCGGCGAGGTACAGCGCGCCGAACAGGGTCTCCAGCCCCGTGGCCTTGGCATACTCCTGCGGCGTTGCGGACTTGGGGGCGGCATGGGAATGGGCATTCTTGCCCCGGCGGTAATAGGATTGCTCCTCATCGGTAAGAAAAGGCAGCAGCTTGTCGGCAAATTTCGCCTGGGTCGGCGCTTTTACCAGCGCCACGGAATCCCGATGGAGATTCCGCACCGTGTGGCCGCCCTTGGCACACAAATAGCTGCGGCACATCAGTTCATACACACCGTCACCGATATGGGCAAGACCCAGATTGGAGATGGCATCGATCTGCCGCTTTTCCATATTCATCTGAAAATAGTTTTCCATAGCTTATCTCCCCGATTCAGAAGGAATTGTGCGCAAAGGCCGGTAAAAATACCGGTGAAAACACTGATGACCACCATGATCGGCAGGTAGATCAGTAAGGTAGGTGTGCCGGTCAATGTCACCGCGGCGATCATCTGCCCGACGGAATGGGCGATGGCACTGAGTGCTCCGGCGACCCAAAGCTGCTTGCGGGTCACCACCCGCTTCAAGCCGATGGTGGTCAAAATGGCCAGCAGGCCGCCGGCACCGGAATACAGGATCGTTGAAAAATTACCGCCAAACACCGCCCCCAGAAAGATCCGGCAGGCAAGCACCGCCGCTCCCTCTTTGGCTCCCAGCAAAAACACCGTAAATACCGTTACGATATTGGAAAGCCCCAATTTTACACCGGGGATGGGCACCGGCGCCGGAATTTGGGCTTCCACCAGAAATATGGTCAGCGCGATGGCTGTCAGCAGCCCCAATTGGGCGATTTTTTTCAGTTTCATGGGTCTGCCTCCTTCCAAAACAGGCGCGCCGATGCTTCAGCGCGCCCTATGTATCATTTGATGAGCGCAGGCTCCGCCACCACAAGGCGCAGTCCCTTGGGATAGAAGAACCGCAGTTTTTCCTGCGCCAGACGGATATCCACAGTCTTTGCGACCCGCAATTCGCCATCCAGACTGACTGCAGATGGCTTGTCGCAGATGATCTTCACGGCATCCGTGCGGAAATACCGCACCAGATGGGAAAGCTTCCGGTACTCACCGTTTTTATACTTGCCGATGACGCCGGGCACCTGCAAAAGCTTCACCTTGTCCACCAGCAGGATATCCAGCTTGCCGTCGGTGGGGTCCGCTTCCGGCACAGGATGGAAGCCGCCGCCGTAATACTGGCCGTTGCAGACGCAGACAAAGGTCTGCTGTCCGTCGATGGTCTCCCCATCCACTTCCACCACATAATGCTCGCTGATGCCCTTAAAGAGATTGACCACCGTGGAGGCGGCGTAAGCAGCAAAGCCATGGAGCAACGGCAGGCGCTTATAGCTGGCAACATCCGTGCCGATCCGGGCATCTAACCCTACGGAGCAGATATTGAGGGAATAATCGTCATTGCAGCGGATCAGATCCATGGTGGCTTCCTGGGCATCCAGCAGCCGCTCCAAATCAAAAAACGCCTTGGGATCGTCAAACAGCTTGACAAAATCATTGCCGCTGCCGCCGGAATAGACGGTGACCGCCACATTGTCAAATCCAGCCGCGCCGGACACCACCTCATTCAGCGTGCCGTCGCCGCCGCAGGCATAAATGCGGTATTCTTCCCCGGTTTCCGCGGCTTCCCGGGCAATGCGGCAGCACTCACCGGGGGCAGAGGATACTTCGACCCGGTAGTCAAGATTCCTTGCGGTGCAGGCCTCATGAATGGCAACGCTGTATTGCTTTGTGCGGTCACGGCTGCCTGCCGCCGGATTGATGATGAAAAGATGCTTCATAGCTTATTTCTTCCTTGCGTTATCCGTATACATATAGTAATCGCACTTGATCATGCCGTTATAAAGCTTGCGCTTCTTGTCCGCCCGGCGGCCAAAATAATGCTCAAACTCCGGCTCGGAGGTGATGATATACTTCTTCCACTCGTTGGCAAATTTCCAGTGCCGTCCCATGGCGGCATACAGCCGCTGGGCGCTGCTCTGCTCCATCATCCGCTGTCCGTAGGGGGGATTGCAGATGATGATGCCGGATTCCGCCGGCAGGCTCAGCTTGGTAGCGTCGCCATCCTTGAAGGTAATGCAGTCGGCAACGCCGGCTTTGCGGGCATTTGCCATGGAAAGGGATACGCACATGGGGTCATTGTCCGAGCCCAGAATGCGGTAGTCTCCCTTAAATTCCCGATCCTTCGCTTCGGCCTTTGCCTGCTCCCAAGCAGAAGCGGGCACCCAAGGGTAGCTTTGGGCGGCAAACTGCCGGTTCAGACCCGGCGCCCGGTTCTTGGCGATCAGTGCCGCCTCGATGGGAATGGTGCCGCTGCCGCAGAAGGGATCCCAGACGAAGTCCCGGCCCCGGTACTTGGTCAGCTGGATCATGCCGGCGGCCAGCGTTTCCCGCAGGGGCGCTTCGTTGCCCACGGCACGGTAGCCACGCTTGTGCAGGCCCGCGCCGGAGGTATCCAGATAAAGGCTGACCTGATTTTTGAGGATCAGAAACTGCAGCTGGAACTTCACGCCGGTTTCCGGCAGCCAGCTGACGCCGTATTTTTCGCCCAGACGGCGGGATGCGGCCTTTTTGATGATGGCCTGACAGTCGGATTCGCTCATCAGCTGGCTGTCCAGGCACTTGCCCTTGACGGGAAACTGTCCGTCCTTGGGGATGAAATCCTCCAGATTGGCATGGTATACGCCCTGAAACAGCTCTTCAAAGGTCTTTGCCTCAAACTGGGCAAGGACGATGTGCACCCGCTCCGCCGTGCGCAGGCAGATATTGGCCTTTGCCAGCGTATTCGCATCACCGGTGAAGAGCACCCGGCGGTCCTCCACCCGGACATTCTCAATATTCAGCCGGCGCAGCTCATCGCCGGCGATGCCCTCCAGTCCGAACAGGCAGGGCGCCGCAAATTGCAGATTGGTCATAGTTCCTCCTAAATTTAGGGAATGATCTTCTTGGGTTTCAAGTATCGCTCCTGCTCGGAAAAGACGCAGCCGCAGTATTTCTGAATGTACATCTCAAGCTCCCGGGCCTTTTCCTGCCCGGCTTTGAAATAGGGACGGAAATCCCGGTAGAGAAACTCCACGCCGTATTCCATGGCGGCTCTTTCCGCCACTTCCCGCATCAATTCATGATTCTGATAGGGGCTGATGAACAAAGAAGATGTAAAGCTGTCAAAACCACCCTCTGCAGCGGTTTTCGCCGCCTCGAACAGCCGCATTTCGTAGCATTTGACGCACCGGCCGCCGATATCCTCGGCAACGGCACGGACGAAGGGCCGCAGACCGTAATCATCCTGCTCCAAAAGGGGCAGGTCGATGGAAGCAGCATATTCTCTTAAACAGTTGCGTCGGGCCCGGTACTCGGTAAAGGGATGAATATTGGGGTTATACCAGAAGCCGGTGACCTCAAAATGATCCCCGCGCAGCACCTCGATGCACTGGTTGGCGCAGGGGGCGCAGCAAACATGTAACAGGGTTTTCATAAAAACCTCCATAAATCGGTAATTGTATTATACCATGCCAAATCCGCCTTTGCAAGGGACGATAAATGATCGTTTACGGCGAGTCGCCGCTGACAATTCGTAACGAGCGCAAGAGGTGATCGTTACACCATTGGGCTCACTCGATTCGTTTTTGCTACAAAAAACCTGGTTTTCTGAGGCAAAATCGTTACCGGGCGGGTCTGGGAAAT
>JAZNGJ010000029.1:0-15056 GCA_045576415.1 Faecousia sp.
AGTCGAGGTTAATTGCTTCGACAGTTCCGTTCTTTTCCACGAGGATTGCACAGTCACTTACTTCCTTTATAACGCCCTCAAACTGATGATTGCTGTCAAAGGAAGAAATCAAGCACTCTTTATCAATAAATCTTTTTGCAAGCTCTTTCATTTCGGTATTGCCCTCCATTTTTCTTCTTTTAAGGATTTGTTTTGCGACCACTGCCCGCCGATTGCGGAACAAAACATAAAATATGATAATCCACAAAATGATTATCGGTATGTATGACGGATTCAAGCAATCACCTAATCCCTTCTGGAACACTTCTCTGCATCAATGGCCAGAACTAACATCAGGGCACAGAGAGCATCCTGAGGGTCAAGCACATCAATTACATAGGTGTCAGTCCAGTTCCACAATTCCTTTGTAATATTAGCCACAGGTCGACCGGAGCTATTCAATATCTGATAATCCCACTCAAATAAATCTCCGTCTATATGCCACCCATTGCAGTCGATGTTATACTTCGGCAAAAAGAATGTAAACTCTTTGCTGATACAGCCAATGTAACGGTCTCCTAAATACATTTCAAACTTTGGCAAGAATGTCAGGATCCGCTCCTTTACGGTACCGATCTCTCGTCCCTGAGCATCATAGATCTTTAGGCAGTGGCCCCAGGCAAGCTGGCCCTTGACAACGAATATTGTGTTACCGGCTTCATCATAAATATCGTAGCTGTCAAACCACGAAAGCAAGCGTTGCTTAAATAACAGTTTCATTTGCTGTTTTCTCCTTTTTATATTCGGCAGTTTATCATGCATTGCAGAAAACATTTTTTACTATGGACATTATAACATTTTTTGCGTTTTATCTCAATCCCTTTCTGCAGCGCAACAATTAGGCTGCTGTTAATCACTACTTCTTCAACAATTTCTCCTATAATTATATTGCACTTAATAATTTAGGAGGAATCACTATGCACAGAGCAATCAGCAACTACAAGATCACAAAAAGAAAGGACGGGCGCTATTATGTCCGTATACAGGACAGAGGCGATGTTGCGCACATTTACGGAAAAACGAAGTCAGAAGTTCGGGCGATGCTGGATCGACGGCATGCAGAGCAGGTTTTCCCTATCCGAAACATCACGCTGGCAAATTGGGCGCATTTACGTCTGAATACCTTTTGCTCTTTCTCAAATCTGCGGCTCATTTTACGCCACTTATGCAGGAAATGTGTTATTTCTATTGAAAATAGTGGGCCAATGTGATACAATCCGGTGTATAAAAGGTGTATACGGAAACACCTGGGTGTCGAAAACCATTGCAAATAAAGGATTTTTAAGGAGATAGAAGAAGAAATGAAATTAGGTATCGTGGGACTACCCAATGTGGGCAAGTCCACCCTCTTTAATGCCATCACCAATGCCGGCGTTCCCGCCGATAACTATGCATTCTGCACCATAGACCCCAATGTGGGCGTGGTCTCCGTTCCTGACGAGCGTCTGGACTGGTTGTCCGATTTCCACAAGCCCAAGAAGACCACCCCCGCCGTTGTGGAATTCGTGGATATCGCCGGTCTTGTAAAGGGTGCGAGCCGCGGCGAGGGCCTTGGCAACAAGTTCCTCAGCAACATCCGCACCACCGATGCCATCGTCCACGTGGTAAGATGCTTTGAAGATTCCAATGTTACCCATGTAGAAGGCAGCACCGACCCCCTGCGGGATATCGACATCATCAATCTGGAGCTGGTAATGGCTGACATTGAAATGGTGGAGCGCCGTATTGATAAGGCGCAAAAAGCCATGAAGGGCGGTGATAAGAAGTTCGCCCGGGAAGTGGAAGTTTTTACGGAGCTGCTGGAGCACCTGAATGCCGGAAAGCTTGCCCGCACCTTTACCGAGGACACCGAAGATCTTGCGCTCATCGCTACTTCTGATCTGCTGACACTGAAAAAGACCATCTATGTAGCCAACCTGGCAGAGGCAGAGATCAACGAACCGGAAAATAACCGCCACTACATGGCCGTCAAAGCCCTTGCCGACGAAGAAGGCAGCCAGCTGCTGCCCATCTGCGCCAAGCTGGAAGCGGACATTGCCGAGCTGGACGACCCCGACGAAAAGGCCATGTTCATGGAAGAGCTGGGCGTTGCCGAATCCGGTCTTGACCGGCTGATCAAATCCAGCTATGCGCTGCTGGGTCTCATCTCCTTCCTCACAGCAGGCAGCGATGAGTGCCGTGCATGGACCATTAAGCGAGGAACCAAGGCTCCTCAGGCTGCCGGCAAGATCCACACTGACTTTGAACGGGGCTTTATCCGAGCAGAAGTCATCGCCTTCGACGATATGAAAGAGTGCGGCACCATGGCCAATGCCAAATCTTTGGGCAAGGTCCGCAGCGAGGGCAAGGAATATGTGATGAAGGATGGCGACATTGTCAACTTCCTCTTTAATGTATAGCAAATGGGGCGCGGCCAGCAAGCCGCGCCCTTTCCATATTATACCGGTTTGGGGTAGTTTTCCTTATCCGCAAGGACCATCTCCATGATCTCATCATAACGCATCCATTCCACGCGATCCGAAAGATGTTCCTGCACTCGCTTGCCCACTTCCTCAAGGATCCGCAGGCCGGTGCCAAGGCCGTTGGAGATCAGACTCTGCCAGTGGCAAAGGAACACGGGATATCCGCCGGTTTCCAGTGTCCGAACCAGCTGTCCATCCTTACCGTCAGCAGTGATCAGATCATCTGCCGCCCTGCTCACAAGCTCTTCACTGGCATCCGGATTGTGTATCGTCCGCCAGAACACTTCCGTGGAGGTATTGGGGATGGTAACGACCTTCTTGTCCCCGTCGTCATACATAACCCAGGGCTTTGCGTTGGGTTTTCCCTGCAGCCCGTGTAAAAACACAAAGGACTTTTTCTTTCCGGTCACATCATACATTGCCTGCGCAATGGAAGCGGCATATTCATTCTCCACTTCCCTGCCGAAGCCCCACGGAGAACTGACACCGCTGACATCAAATCCAGCCTGCTTCAACAGTGACAAAGCCAGAGAGATATAGGGCGTCAAAGTTGTTCTATCCTGATGGGCAGCCCAATTCTTTTCGTTTTCTTCCAAAACTTCACCGGTAGCAAGATCCACAGCCTTGTTATGGGTCAGCATCTCAGGAACTACGGAGAAATTGGGCACGACCCGCGCTTTCACGGTATCCAGCCACTGCTTTGCTTCCTCCGGATCTACGCCCTCGATACCGTTGATGATATCGCCCCGGTTGCCGGGCATAGGAACAAGTGTAAACTTGCCTTTCATGCCATATTTTTCGATGATATCGCAGAATTTGTACAGAAAATCATTGGAATAATACTCCAGCAGTGGTCTTCCATCATCCGTGAAGTGAGGCTCATGGTGGGTATAGTACACCGAAAGAACCGGGGTCGGATCGTCAACGATCATGCTGATCGGTACTTTTTTCATATTCTCCTCCTTATAACGCGAGCATTCCCATGCTCATCAATGCACAAACGATCAAAAACAGAGTCACAATCGAGCCTATACTGGTCCAAACCACATACTGTGTCGCCAACTGGCCGTCGCCGCCCATTTGCCGGGCCATGATGGCACTGGACACCGCTGTGGGAGAACCAAACAAAGCAACCAGTGCAGGATACTCATTGGGGCCAAAGCTTAGCCAGCTTGTATATCTGCTCAGCAGGATCGCGGCTCCGATTCCCAGCACCGGCGCAAAAACGATCCTCCATAAGCTTCCAATCACAATTTCCTTTAATGCATCCTTTGCGGCAGAAAATTCAAATTGTCCGCCCAGAATGATCAGCGCCAGCGGCGTTGTGCAGCTTTTGATCTGGTTCAGTGCGGACATCGCAAAAGGCATTTGCGTCTTTATGGAAAAGCGAACATCGCCAAAAGCACTTACCTGCCCTTCCCGAACCAGTAAACACGCAAGGCCGGCTGCCACACCAAGGATCATCGGGTTTTTTGCAAGGCTCGCAAGAACACCCGCAAAGTCATGCCGCTTTTTACGCTCATCGAATACGGTCAGCGCCACAACTCCAAGGATGTTATAAACAGGGATCACAAATGCTGAAACCACAGCTGCCATCGATTCTGCTTCACTGCCGCCAACCGCCGCCGCAAGCGAAAGCCCGATAATCGCAAAATTGCTGCGGAAGGTACATTGAAGCAGCACGCCTCTTCGTGCGATCACATCGGTCGTCATCACAGCAGTCACAAGACCCAGCACAAAAATAACTGCCACCAAGACTACGCAGTAAACGATCAGATCCCACCGCAGGGCGTCGACGCTTTCAATATTGTAGACATTGACGAACAGCATAACCGGAAGACAAACATTAAAAATCAGCTTGTTGCCCGTTTTTAAAAAGTCACCGCTCAGAAACCCACGCCTTTTCAGGAAAAATCCCAGAAGGATCAGCAAAAGAATCGGTAGCACTGCATTAGCTGCTGTATAAAGAATCTGGCCCATAGCATCACCTTCATTATCCTGTGATGGCATAATCCTATCACATTTTTTGCAATCGCGCTACCATTATTTTAAGTTTATGGAACAATCTCTTTTTTTGCGGTTGCTTTTTCTTATAAAATGCGCTATAATACACAGCGTTCTCAGCACTTGTATTTGCTGAAACGCAATTCATATCCCGTTGTGCCCACTTAGTGCTGCGTAGCGGCGGTAGGACACAGCGTTGGATAGAATAGCAATCTATATTTCCGGGTGTGGCCCAGTTGGTAGGGCGCCTGGTTTGGGAGCTGGAACACTAAAACGGTTCGACTGCTCCAAATGTTGGATACTCCCCTATAACTTCTTAATAACCCCTGATTACTTCCGTTGAAAGTTGGGCAAAACTGTGGTAGAATTTCCTTGACCACATATTTGACCACAACGAGCATTTTTCTTTAATTTAATATCCGGGTGTGGCCCAGTTGGTAGGGCGCCTGGTTTGGGACCAGGATGCCGCGAGTTCGAGTCTCGCCACTCGGACCAAAACCGCCAGTTTTCATTGCGAAAACTGGTGGTTTTGACCTTTCTCGGAAAGTGAATCTTCATATATTGCTTTTGTCTTCTCCATTTGTTACAATGAAGCAAATGATATTCGCGAAATTTACAGCCCCTTTTATAGAACAAAAAGGAGGTAAACCTATAAATGGAATATGTAGCAATTGGAGTATGCCTTATCGCAATTATTGCCGTAGGTGTCATTCTCTATCAACGCAAAAAGAAGGAAGCCACCACAGAGTCTTTCGTCCCTAGCACAGTAACTATCCCAGCACCCGCCAGCGAAGGTGAGCTAATTCTTCCCGTCCAAGAAGACGCACTGCATGAAATCTCAATTCACATTGAAATGCTTCCTGCTGAGGTAATTCCAGAAGGAAGCAAACTCGCTGAAATCACAGATAGCAAGGTTCTTGCTCATGTTAATCAGTTAGTACCTAACCTCGCACAAGCCGGTAACGCGGTAAACAACATGGTGCAGGCCGCACAAGCAAATGGAGAGGTTTTATACCGTGCGATTATTCCAGCTGGTACCAAACTTGCCAATTCTAGAGATATGGCTGGAGCGGCACGCGGTATTTTTCATGGTGCTGATGGAATTCGGGGTCATGCAAATCTAGTAGCTGTAGAAGCACAAAAAGGCACCGCTGTTGTCGCCAATACCGCTGCTGCAGCTATGGGTGTTGCTTCCATGGTCGTTGGACAGTATTACATGACGCAAATCAATTCTGAACTAGAGAAAATTGGCAATGGCATATCCAAAGTCTCAGACTTCCAGGACAACGAGTATCGTAGTAGAGTATTTTCTTTGGTTAACCATGTAAAGAAAATCGCAGCGTTTCAGGCAGAAATTATCGAGAATGATGAACTTCGCTTCTCAAAGATTTCTCAGCTCGATAGTCTCGAAGAAGAATGTACCAAGCTGTTAGGACAAGCCAACCTTACGCTAGCTGGGTTCGCAAATAAATCTGATCTGGATTATGAAGCTTACGAACTTGAATTGCACACAGCTCAGAACTGGTTTATTTACCAAACCACCCTATTAGAGATACTTTGCAGAATTTCCGACCTGAGGTATGCATTGCACCTTGGTGCTGTTTCAAGAGAGCATTGTATAGCATTGCTACCAACTTACACACATCAGATAGCGCAAACGCAGGCTCGACTGACAAAATGGCATAAAGAAACAATTGAGCGTCTTGGTGTGGATACCATAGAAGCACGTCGCAAGCGAGATGGTCTTGATCGGGCAATTCACTTTATTCCCGGTCTATTTGACGATACCGCAAACTTCAGACCAATCTCCAAGAGCACTGCCAAGATGATCGATTCGCAGTCTATTGGAAATACTACACCTTATCTGGATGAATCTGACCTTTACGCCCACGATGTTCAACTAATTGCAAAGAACGGGAAAATCTACTACCTGCCGACCAGTACCGTCGATCAATAATCAATAAGACTGCCACCATTTCACGCGTGAATGCTGGCAGTCTTTTCTTTGTTTATAGCGATGCAATTATTGCTTGGTATCGCTCTCTTTCTTCCAGTTCAGCCAATCCTTGTCCAAGACAGTGGTGTGCGGCTTCGTCATGATGGTATCGCAAGGAAACTGCTCACACGCGCCACAGCAGGCGATACCTTGCTTCAAAACGCAGTCGCGGGTGTAGCAGTCCCCTTCCGAATGCTCATCCACACAGCCCTTACAGCCGCCTTTTATGTAGGTAGGACAGCAGCCGCAGTAAAACCCGCATTTGCCCAGCAAATTCTCTTGCATCGCATCACCTTTTCTCACACCATGAAACGATAGATCACCGAATTCATCCAGCTTTCTTCATTATCCATATCCTCGCCAATGACTTTACCGCCCATTTTATCATAAAACTTTCTTGCGTTCCAATTCTCAGGCAAGCAATGGCAAACGAAAGAATCCGCTTCATTTTCCTTGCAATACTGCTTCACGAAGTCAAAAGCCAACCGTCCGATGCCTTGGTGCTGATATTCTTCCAGAACATACAGCGACTGCAACATCACTACATCCGTTTTCCGCGTACTCAAGTATCCAATGTTGCAATCATCTTTCACAATCCGATACACACGATATTGGGGGTTCCTGATCCGCTGCAATTCCTTTTCCAGATGCCACGCATAGTCAAATTCGTCGATCATGCTGTCTGGATAGAGCCCCCGGTAGGTGGTTGCCCAAACCCGTTTTCGCAATTCAATGATTGTCTTGGCATCATCCTCTGTTGCCTGTTCAAACCTAACCAGCGATTTCAGCAGTTTCTCCGCTTCACGGTAGAGCACCGGGGAGGTTTTGGGATAGGTCAGATTCTCCGGCAGTTCATCGAACATCCCGATTTCCTGCATTTCGCTCTCCGGGAGTTCCCCGATGGAATGCACCACCGCAAGGAACACCATGCCATTGGAACAGCGGAACGGATTAAAGCCCCAGTAGTCACAGACAGGATATACATCCGCATCCCGGATTCCGCTTTCCTCAAAAAGTTCTCGCTTGGCTGCTTCCAGCGGCGTGTCTCCATCCTCGATATGGCCGCCCTGGGTCTCCCAGGTGTCACGCTTCTTGTGTCTGGACAGGATCCACTTTCCCTTGTAGTTGGAGCAGATCACTGTGTATTTGTAAGATAGTAAATAATTCAGCGGAAACACCCTGCATTTCAGAACCTTCCGAAGCCCCTCTCTATCAGCAATCTCATTATCCAGGGAAATGCCCAGTTCTCTGCATTTATCGATTGCAAGGTCATGATCCTGCAAGGCAGCCTGCCGATACCAAAAAGCTGCCTGTTCCATATCCTGCTCCACGCCGATGCCATCTTCATAGAACCAGGCCAGATTGCATTGTCCGTCCCGGTCACCGTGATCAGCTGCACGGCGTGTCCACCATACGGCCTTGGCAAGATCCTTTTCCACGCCCAGGCCATCGTAATAGAAATATCCAATCTGGCACTCCGCCAGCGGATACCCCTGCTCCGCCAATTCTAAGTGACCTTCAAAGCATTTCTCATACTGCTGCGTGTTGAAGTATTTTTCGATTAGTTCATTGCAGATATCCAGTTCTCTGCACGGCTTGTAATAGCTCTCCGACACGGTCGTTCACCTCGCTCATTTGTTTGCATTATATCACATAATTCTCCAATTTGTAAAGCCCGCATATTCTCCGTATCATGGCAAAAACTACGCAAAAGGAGTGATGATCATGGACGGGAAAGAACTTGTAAAGCAGACCTTGGATCAGATTCCGCAAGCGAATTCCAACGCAAAGCGGATCATCGGCCTTGTGAAAGAAGGCGGCAGAATCACCGGGTATCAGCTTTCCGACAATTCCATTGTAGAAAAACAGCAGGCAGTAAACATGGCAAAGCAGGGCCAGATCGCCGGTGTCGGAATCGCCCACCGTGGAGATACCGAATACCTCAAATCCATCCCCGACGGCAGCGAAAACAACAACCTCGGCAACCTGCCCTCTGTTTCTCCTGATGCACAGGGATAATAGTATGACCGTCAGTGCTCATTTGAGTGCTGACGGTCTTTTCTTTGTTTATAGCGGTAAATATTTTCTTTTCCTTATGATTTGCCTAGATATTAAACTGCTTCTAATTAGAACGAACTGTATTTCCATATCAATTCCCACCAATTAGTTGCAAAGTCAAATGTTTTTATATATAATAATGCTATATTCGATTACATAAACAGTTATGTTTGTGAGGTGAATCTCCTTGAGTGATACAATTCCAACTTATTCCCCTGGTATTGTAAGCCTATCTGGTTTTGCATATCAAATCAAGATTTTTCTTTTTTTGTTTTCATCTCTCCCTAGCGGCATGCAAATCGAGTTTGAAACATTAGACGATATTGCAATCCAGGATATTGTTCATAGTGATGCTCAAATCGATTCTTGTCTCAAGGCAACAACTGACTCCTCGTCTAATGCTATAGTCTATCAGGTAAAGCAGACTGCGGTATCTGCTGCCAAAAGCCGGAATATCCTCTACAATTGGTTACTTGCATTAAATACAAACAGGAACATATCGGAGTTTGTGCTTTATGTTGAGAAAGGATATTCCATAAGTACCGCAGCTTTTTCGAGCGGTCATGCAAAAGAATATTCAACGATCAAATCTTCCAACCAAGCTCCAACCGCACTTATCTCACAAGTAAAAAAGCTATATCATGGCGATGAGACTCGTTTCCAGAACGACTATGAGTTCATTTCATCCCATCACAGAATCGTAGAAGTTGAATCTATTGACGCTGCTGTGACAGAAGCACTAAAAACCCCCTTACATCTCGATGCTCCCACAATCGGGCCTGTCTATGCACAGCAAAGGGTTGATGAATTGTTTACCCGTGTATGTGCTCAGATAATGACCAGTATCAGTCAGCGTGCGCCGTTTATCAGCAAACGGGAAGAATTTATGCAAATATGCGATGACATATGTCGCGATATCTCACCCGCTCATTATGCTCCCGATTATAGTTCCTTTGCTAAGCTGCATGGCTTTAGCACCATTACCCCAGAGTTACAATCAAGCAGAGCCTATCAACAGTTGCTACACTGCAAATTGGATACCCCCAATATAATTCATCATCTTCTCTGGGAGCAGTATTACAGAAACATTCGCCAGCACTATCTGACAGATGCACAGCAAAATAAAATCGAATGTATCGAAGATACGGCGTACGAGAACCATGTTAATGTAGTATTGGAACTTCAGGAGGATGGTAAGGATACCCCTAGAAAGAGATTGCTTATGACCAAGCAACAGCCAATTAGCGAATTAGTCAATGCGCATTCTAGATGGGGTGCTTATGTATTTCTCACAAACGATTCTGTTCCCAATCAGATTTCTTGGAAGGACGACGCCGATTATGAGTGATACTAAAATACTAAATAGGCAAATCGAAGCCGTTCAACTAGGAACATATTGCACTATCATAAAAGACATGCTTATTCAATACCGTAGCCTTAGCATTGTCAAGATAGCAGTCTTTAGTTTTATCCTCAAAAAGCAGAGTACACTTCAAATAGAATGCTATAATGCCAAAAACACAACAGATCTTGTATTAAAAGCGCTGACGCAAATCGCAGGCAGGCAAAAAGAGTTTCTTTGCCAAATTCCCTACATTCTTCAAGCTTTAGATCTATTAATCAAAAATAACATATGTGATCAACACCAGGGTGAAATTATGTGTAGACTCCCCAGTACTGCCAGCCACCATGCTATATCAGGATTTCTTCATAATGCGATTTTGGAGAGCCACACTTTTACAGATCGGCAGTTTTTAAAGGAGGTCATTTCCATTGTTTAAACTCAGCAAACTTACATTACACAATATGGATGACTCGCAAACTTTTACATACGAATTTAGTGAAGGTATTAATTACTTTGTGGGTAAAAACGACTCCGGAAAAACAGAGTTTTATACTTTCCTCGATTATATGTTTGGAGCAGATTATCAACTATTCAAAAGAGATTGGTACAAGGATTCTTTGCTCTATGCCAGTCTGCATGTTTGTATTGACAAAATAGAGTTTGTTCTTACACGATACTTACGGGATTCTAATAAGAATTATCTTCATTACGCAGATGAACCTTGCGGCGAACCATTACGTCTTGACGAATATAAAGAGCGAATCAATAACATATTTACTCGCAACACAGAATGTTTACGTGAATTACGGGCTTTTGTTGGCGAAGATCTTGGGTATCGCACTTTTACTCTTTTTAATTTCTTAGGAGAAAACCGCCAAGGAATTGTTAATGACTTTTTTGATAAATGCAGCAACATCAAATATTCTTTAAAGCTACCTGGAATACTCAACTATATTTTTAATAACAACCTCTCTGAAATCGAACAACTTAAGAAGCAAGAAGCACAGATTGCTGCTCAACTGGAGGGACTCGAAAAAAAGATCGCACAAAATGAAGAAATACGCGCTCGAATTAACCGTCAATTAGAAATTCTTGGTATTGATAAGACTTTCACGGGTAGAAATGCCTCCGATATACTATCTGCTGTTGAAAGCTACCAAAGCATGGTTCTGAAAAAAGATATTTCTAAGAAGACGCGAACCATCGCTGAACTGGAAGCCGTCTATACGAGCCTTGACGAACAAATCAAAGTTCAATTAAGTACCGAGGCAGATTGCAAATCATTCGAGGCCAACGCCGCAAAACAGAAAGAGCTGTTGGAGTGTTTGCAAGGACTCATTTCCAGTGCCCCACCATATGCATATCTGGCCGAACCGATCGTCCAACTTCTCTCTGAACTAGACCAAAGCATTTCTTTCAGTAAATATCTTATTCAAGAAAACACAACCAAAGAACTAAAAAAGCGCCGAGATAGGATTCGTCGGCAGATATTAACAGAAGAATCAAAGTATAGAATCTATTCTTCAACCGATAAAGTGCAGGCAGTCACATTGATTCAGGAATACCTTAGCTTTTATGATGCTGATCTTTCTTCCGACAGTGTCAAATCACTCAGGAGTGCTCTCCGCACTATTAGAGAAAAAATAAGGATACTCCAGAATACAAACAATCCTTCCAAAATTGATGCAATCAGTGAGGATGTTACTAAACTGTACAAGTTATCGGTAGGCGTATCCGATTTGGTTGAATATGATTTTTCTAAGCCAGGTTTTAAAATCTCATACATAAAGAACGGAAATACTTTACAGCCACAGATTAGTGAAGCAAATAAGCCTGACGATCAGCTTTTCAAAAATTATTACACAGGTAGCAAAGCACGACACACACTTATCCAATTATGCGGTTATTTAGCCTTTCTTAGGTTGCTCCTTCGTGAAGGAAAATACCCATTAATCCCTATCCTAATAATCGACCACATATCAGAACCGTTCGATGCAAAAAACGAAAAAGCAATTGGTTGCGTTCTTCACGGTGCATACGCTGATCTTCTGGTATCAGATTTTCAGGTATTCATCTTCGATGACAAAGACTGTTCTCGCCTTGGTATAACGCCAAACATGGCACATAACCTTGTTGGCGAAAACAAAAGTGGCTTCAATCCGTTTTATCATGCGTCCTCGAAGGAATCCGAAACCTCACCCGAAGAATAAACTAGTTCTATTCACTCTCCCAGTGGTATTCTCCGATGCTTATTGCATCGGAGAATATTGCTTTCTCTTGATTTTCTCCTTCTCTGCCGCAATCTCCCGCTTTACTTCCTCAATCATGACTGCCAGTTTTTCTTCGCATTCTTCACGGGTTTTGGCGTAGACATTGCGGGAGATTCGCTTGCCGTGGGCATCTCTGGGAGAGTATTTGCCCTCCCAGAGGTGGTCGTTCAGCTGGTAGATACCGCCGGTGCCTGCTTTGCGGTATTTAGATTTATAGGGCTGGAAGCCGCTTTGATCGGTGTACTGTTTCTGCTCATCCGGCGGCATGGGCGCATCAGTCTTGCCGATCTGGTGGTCGATCTTTACTGCCGCCTGCTTCTGCATGGTGTCAGTCACATGGGAGTAGATGTCCAGGGTCGTTGCCGAAGAAATGTGGCCGATGATGGTGGAGAGCGTTTTCACATCCATTCCATGCTCCAGCGCCATAGTTGCGAAGGTGTGCCGGAGGTCATGGAAACGAACCTTTTTACACTGCGCCCGCTCCAAAGTCTGCTGCATCCTGCGGCGGACGAAGTTGGGCGTTAGAGGACAATCCTCTTTCACAGGCGACGGGAACATCCACCGGGAGTTCACCGTCGCTTTGTAGCATTTCAGGATTTGCAGCAGCGAACCGGGCAGAACGATCGTCCGAACCGAGGATTTGGTCTTGGGTTCCGTGATATGAAGCTCACCCTTGATAAAGGTTGCGGACTTGGTGATCCGAAGTTCACCGGTTTCCATATTCAAATCATCCCACTGCAAGGCCAGGATTTCACCCAGCCGCAGGCCGGTTCCAAGCTCCAGCAGGAAGAGTTCGTAGTAGCCGTCCTGCTTCGCCTGGATCAAGAACCGCTGCATTTCCTCCTGGGTCAGGATATTCATTTCGCCGCTTTTCTTCGGCGGAAGCTTGCAGCCGATTGCCGGATTGATCCGAATCAAGCCTTCCTCCACCGCTTTTTGCAGTGCCGAGCGGCAGTTGGCATGGCACACCCTAACCATTCTATCGGACAGTCCAGGGCCATATTGCTCCACTCGAATCAGCCGTCCGCTCACTTTTAGCTTCGCATAGAACTGCTGAAGATCACTTTGTGTGAGCTGATTCAGCGGGATCTTTCCGATTTCCGGGATGATGTGCTTGTAGATCCGATCCTCATAACCGAGCTGCGTGTTCAGCCGAAGCTGGGGCTTGCAGTAGTTCTGATACCAAAAATCCATCCAGTCACCGAATGGCATGTCCGGCTTGCACTTGGTCACAGGCGGCGCATGTTTTTCTTTCAGTTCTTCCAATTTGACCAGACATTCCGCTTTTGTTTTGGCAAGAACATTTTTCGTTTTGGGGTTTCCGCTCTCATCGTAGCCGACAACAACTCTGGCTTCCCAGCGTCCGTCCGAACGCTTTCGGACGGTTCCGCTTCCGTATTTTCGTTTCTTCGCCATGGACTATCCTCCTTTCACATGATCTCGTCCAGGAAATGTCCCACGATGCCGGAGGCCCTTTTCTGCATTTCCGTGGTCATGTGGGTGTATGTATCCAGCGTGAAGGACGCGTTGGTGTGTCCTAAGATGCCGGATAAGGTTTTCGCATCCACACCGCTGGTCAGGGCATGGGTTGCGAAGGTGTGCCGCAGATCGTGGAAGCGAATCGGCGGCAATTCTGCGTACCGAAGCAAGGTTTTCATGCGGCGGTATGCCGTTTCCGGCGACAGCGGAAGCTCCGGCACCGTTGGATTATGGAAGATCCATACGCTGTAAGATTTCTTTTTCCGTGCCTTCAAGATCTCCACGGTGCTGGGCGGAAGCTGAATGCTTCTCGTACCTTTTTCAGTTTTGGTTTTGCCAACTTTTACTCCGCCGCCCTTTTTACTTGTGACCGCGCGGCGGATCTGCAGCCGTCCGGTCTTTTCATCGAAGTCCTGCCACTTGAGGCCACAGATCTCACCTCGGCGCATACCGGTGGTCAGCTCCGTATAAAAGAAGTCAGACCACACAGCATCCTGCCGCACCACATCCAGAAACTTTTGGAGCTGGGCTTCCGTCAAGATATTCTTGGGTGCGTAATTCGCCTTGGGAATCACCGTGCCGTCGGTGGGATTTTTCACGATGATCCGCTCCTGAACCGCCGCATCCATCGCCTGGTGAAGCATCATGTGGATGCCCCGAACCGAGCTGTCCGAGAGAGCATTTCCACGCTCGTAGTGCTCGTTGATCCGTCCGTTTTCCCGAAGCCAGTTGTCCATTTTCTGCACATCCGCCGTGGTAACCGAACCGATTTTCTTATCGCCCAGGTGCGGCTTGATGTAATTGTTAGCGATCCTGCGGTAGCCATCCAGCGTACTTTCCCGGACGGTGAACCGCATCCGCTCGTCCAGCCACTTATCAAACCATTCACCGAGAGTGAGATTGGAGTTTTCTTTCAGTTCCACATCCCGAAAGGTTTCAATGCTCCGGTGGAGTTTTTCCATCAACTCTTTTTGCGTTTTCGCGAACACACTTCGGTAGATGGGCTTGCCATCTAACTTGTGTCCGACTACAATTCTGCCTTCCCAGCGACCGTCGCTGCGCTTTCGCACCAGTCCGTCGCCATCGGGCCGTTTGTTTGCCATTGGTCTGACCTCCTTTCTTAGTCACAATACATATCACATTCTTTTTCGAATAGCTAGCGCCAATCGAAGAAAGAATTATTCATCTTCCGATTCCTGGATTGCTTCCCATGTATCATCCAAGATACCTTGCAGATCAATTTTTCCGCGTGTCCTGCCCATTCTTGCATTGGCACGCTTATAGAAATGATTCATGATTTCATCACCGCCACCGAATTGCATATAGGAAAGCATTTGACACAGCATATCAATTAACACACCGTAGCGGTACAAACCTCTTGACAGTCGGCTTGTGATTGGGCC
>JAZNGJ010000030.1:0-9255 GCA_045576415.1 Faecousia sp.
TGCTGCCCGTGGCAATCTCCCGGTACCATCTATAGAAATGCTAAGCAGGATCGGAGATTGTACCAGGAGATTCCCACGGCCCCTTTGGGGCCTCGGAATGACATGGTAGACGGAAGATTGCCGCATCATTTGTTCTGCTACCGTAAACGCTCATTTATCTCTGCAGGCGCAAAAAGGGCGGCCCACCGGCCGCCCTCTATGCATGATGTACCGGCGGATCGTTCCCTATCCGCCTTTTTCGCGTCACACCGTTGCGCTTCCGGCGACACACTTGACAGAAAATGTACGTTGTGCTGACGCGCCGTCGCGGTCCTGCTCCGTTCTTTTCTGCCCAACTTCATTATGCCCCGGTTTTGCTTGTCTATGCAAAATTATTTGTCCAGATGTACATTCAGATGGGGATATGTCATCGCCACGCCTGCATTGTCAAACGCCGTCTTAACATCCTGATAGGTTTTAAAGTAAACATCCCAGTAGTCATCACTCTTGACCCAGACGCGCAGCACATAGCCAATGCTGCTTTCTCCATAACCGGTCAGTGCCGCAAAGGGCGCAGGATCCTGCAGGATCCGCTCATCCTTGGCAACCGTCAGCAGGGTCTCGATGACCTTTTCCGCCGGCGTATTGTAAGAAGCCGTCACCTCGATATCTACCCGGCGGGTTCCCAATGCGGAGTAATTGACGATCTGCGCCGCTACCACCGCGCTGTTGGGGATAGAGATCATCTTATTATCCGGCGTATTGAGCTTAGTGTAGGACATGCCGATCTCCGTTACGGTACCGGACTGTCCCGCGATCTCCACAAAATCACCGGACTTGAACGGATGGGTGTACAGCAGTGTAAAACCGCCGATCACATTGGCAAGCATATTCTGCAGCGCCAGAGATACAGCCAGTGTCGCCACACTGGCCAGAGCCACGATTCCGGTGACATCAATACCCAGAGACGAAGCAATGATCAGCGCCAAAAGCACATACAGCACCGTTCTGACCAGCGTCTTGACCAGACTGTATGCCGCCTTTTCCAGCTTTGATTTTTCCAGTGTCTTGTCCAGCAGCTTCATGATCAGCCGGATCAGCAGGCATCCGATCACGGCGATCACTACTGCCGCCAGTATCTTTGTTGCCAGACCGGTTCCCAGTCCTGTGAGCCAGTTTAGGATGTTTGTAATGAAATTATCCATATAATTACCTCCTGTTCGGTATTATTCATTATATCTGTTTTATTTTTCGGAATCAAGATATATTAATCATATTTTAAAGAAAGTTCCTCTTTCATCTTAAGAAAACTGCTGTTATAATAGAAGTGCTATCAAGAGGGAGGTTCCTGCCATGTATAATATTCTTATCTGCGACGATCAACCGGATATCGTAAACGCGCTGAAAATCTATCTGGCTCCGGAGGGATACCGGCTTTTTGAAGCATATACTGGCGCCCAGGCTCTGGACATCGTCCGCAAAGAAGACCTCCACCTGATCCTTCTGGACGTCATGATGCCGGAAATGGACGGCATCACCGCCACCGCACGAATCCGGGAGATCTCCAATGTTCCCATTATCATTCTGACCGCCAAATCCGAAACCGAGGACATGGTTCTGGGACTCAGCGTCGGTGCTGACGACTATATCACCAAGCCCTTCGTCCCTGTAGAGGTTCTGGCAAGAGTCCGCTCGCAGCTGCGGCGTTACGCCAAGCTGGGAAGCCGGCAGGAAGAGGCAGCCGGCACCCTTACCATTGGCGACATCACGCTGGACGACCGGACAAAATCCGTCACCGTAGCAGATGAACCTGTGAGCTTAACTCCCACAGAATACAGCGTCCTGCATATGCTGATGAAAAATCCCGGTCAGGTTTTTTCCACAAAGGCACTTTATGAAGCCGTCTGGCAGGAAGCAGCCCTTGGCAGTGAGGGTGCTGTGGCCGTCCATATCCGCCACTTGCGGGAAAAAATCGAGATCAGCCCTTCCGATCCCCGGTATCTGAAGGTAGTATGGGGTCAGGGTTACAAGATTGAGGGAGGCAGAGGATGAAACACAGTCTGATCGTTAAATTTATTGTGCTTCTTCTGACCGCCTGCTCTTTGACGCTGGCTGTGGTGGGCGGTGCCAGCATTGTTGCCATTGAGTCTGCCGACCTCTATGTCAACAGTCTGGACGAGCTGCAAAACAAGCAGTATGACACCATCGCCAGAAGCATTGCCAGCGACTATGCCGAGCTTTATGCCGTCAAAGAATTCAGTAATCTGACCTACTCTATGCGGCAGGAGCAGTACACCGATCCCAACACCCGGGGCGACTGGGAGCATTGGACAGTGGAGCTTCGGCAGGAAAACGAAGTCCTTACGCAGCCCAAAAATCCCGATGCCTATACCATCGTAAAAGAATACACCTTCACCCCCATGTACCCCATCGTTTCTCTTTTAGGCCCCAACGAAGCGGCCAAGGGTGACGACCGTGAGGATGTTACCGCCCCCACGCAGGCCGTAGAAAGAAGCTCGGCCTTCAGCGGTACCGATGTTCCGGAAGGATATCTGTATTACGATACCAGAACTGTCTGGGAAGGCACCTCCCGTGTGCTGCATTACTATTATTATTTTGAAGCCCCCCAGTATACTGTTACGGTGTATATGCAGCCTGAGGTTCTGGAAAGCAGCCCGATCCATGTGCTTACCGCACTGTACCCTCTGCGTTACAGCGCTATTGCGCTGCTGGCCTGCGGCCTTCTGTTCTTTTCCGCAGGCATGGGATTTTTGTGCTGGTCTGCCGGCAGAACAAAGGACGGCGTGATCCGCCCCGGCGGCCTGAATCGGCTTCCCCTCGACTTTTATACCGCTGTAATTATCGTTTGCGAATATCTGCTGCTGCATCTTTTCTTCACCATTTGGGACTGGACACAATACAGCGGCCCAAATCTGGGCAATCTGAGTTTGCTGTGTCTTAATATTCTGGTTGCCTTTGCTCTGTTCATTGGCTTTGTTTTCGCGGTAGCTGCGCAGGTGAAAGTGAAGGGCGGCTATTGGTGGCATCACAGCGTGATCGGCTTTTGCCTCGGTAAGATCTGGAAAGGAATCCGCTTTTGCCTGAATGGAATCCATGCGCTGGTGCAGCTGCTTCCGGTCATCTGGCAGTGGCTTTTGACCGCCTTTTTCATGGCTGCCGGCGTGCTGCTCGCCGCGCTGCTGGCTCCCAACGGAGCTTTCTTTGTCTGGCTGTTTCTGCTTTCTCTGGCAGCTTGCGTTATTATCGTGTGCTATGGTGCCTATTCCTTTGGCATTTTACTTGCGGGCGTACAAAAAATGTCCCGGGGCAATCTGAATCACAAGATCCCAACCAAATATCTGCGGGGCATCTTTTTGGATTTTGCCAATCAGCTGAATGCCTTGTCCGAAGCCGCTGTGCTGGCTGCAAAACGGCAGACACGATCTGAGCGAATGAAAACCGAGCTGATCACCAACGTCTCCCACGACATCAAAACTCCGCTGACTTCCATTATCAACTTTGTGGATCTGCTGCAAAAGCCCCACACCGAGCAGGAAGGCCGGGAATATTTGGATGTTCTGTCCCGGCAGTCCACCCGCATGAAAAAGCTGATCGAGGATCTGATGGATCTGAGCAAGGCCAGCACCGGTAATATGTCTGCAGAGATCGTGCCCATTGATGCCGCGGAAGCCGTCAACCAGGCACTGGGCGAATTTTCCGACAAGTTGGCTGCAGCCGATCTGACTCCCATCTTCCGGCAGCCGGATACCCCCGTGACGATCCTTGCCGACGGAAAGCTGACCTGGCGTGTTCTGAGCAACTTGCTGTCCAATGCGGTAAAATACGCCATGCCGGGCACCCGGCTGTATATCGATCTGCTGCGTACCGATTCTCAGGTGATCCTGTCCATGAAAAACATTTCCCGGCAGGTGCTCAATGCCAACGCGGAAGAGCTGATGGAACGGTTCGTGCAGGGCGATTCCTCCCGCAGCACCGACGGCAGCGGCCTTGGTCTGAACATTGCCGGCAGTCTGATGGAAGTGCAAAACGGCCGGCTGCATCTGACGGTAGACGGCGATCTGTTTAAGGTCACGCTGGTCTTTTCCGGCCCTTAAAATTCATACTTTTTTCGCTTTTTGTTTTCAAATTCGACACCAGCCGTTCAAAACCCAGCAGTATCCTATCTTCAGAAAGACGGTGCGGCCGTGGCACCCCTTTCGACCTGTAGATTTCTTTTCTACCTCTCTTCTTTCCAACTTTTATAGAAAAAGTCCGCTGCTCTTGCAGCGGGCTTTTTCTGTGTTCCCTTGACTTTTTACTGGTATCTCCCTATAATAATGGTAGATTTTATTGAAAAGGAGCCACGATCCATGTACCATCGTATGACCATTGCGGGTCTTGAACGGGACCTGCCCATCTGCCCGGTGACGGATGACCTGTACATTGCCGGTTTCGTTATTTTTGGCGATCCCGAGCTGACTGTCGCCTGTGCCGCAGAGCTTCTCAAAAAAGCACCCGAATACGACTACATCATCACCGCCGAAGCCAAGGGCATCCCTCTGGCCCACGAAATGGCCCGGCAGGCAGGCAACGCTAAGTACATTCTGGCAAGAAAAGGCCCCAAGCTCTATATGCGGGACATTCTGGATGTAGCTGTCCGTTCCATCACCACCGCCAAGGAGCAGCACCTGTACTTAGACGGTGCGGATGCCGAGCTGATGAAGGGCAAAAAGATCCTGATCGTTGACGATGTGATCTCCACCGGCGAAAGTCTTTCCGCATTGGAAGCGCTGGTCGAGCGTACCGGCGGCATCATCTGCGGCCGTATGGCGATCCTTGCCGAGGGTGACGCACAGGACAGAGAAGACCTCATCTATCTGGAAAAGCTTCCTCTTTTCAACCCCGACGGCACCATCAAGGGCTGATATCTTTGCAAACAAAATCTTCCTGCTCTATGGAGCAGGAAGATTTTTTCTATGATTTGGTCAGGGATGTCTTTCATCCCATGCCTTGCGGGCGGCACCGATCATCTCGTCCACCATGGCGGCACGGTCGGCAGCCTTGGCAACGCCGGAAGAAGAGCCGGTAGCATCTGCGCCGGCAATGATGGTGTTGTACACATCGGTGCCGTTGGCGATACCGGCAGCGGTGAGGACCAGAATGTTCTCATCCACGCCCTTAACAGACTGCATGGCTGCTTCCACATACTCCGGGCCCACGCTGACACCGGTGCCGATGAGCTCAGAGGGCTCGGCAACGATGATATCGGGATGCAGGCCGGCGATCTTACTGGCGTCTGCCATGGAATCGGCGCAGACAATGGTGGTCAGACCCACTTCTTCGGCGCGCTTGATGGTTTCTGCCAGAACCTCGAAACTCAGAGGCTTTTCCACATGGTTCAGCATAACGCCCTCAGCGCCGGCAGCCACCAGAGATTCGGGCAGAATATCTGCCAGGCCCCGGCCAACAGGGATCGGATCCATATGGGGCGCAAATACATGGATACGCTTGGTTGCTTCCTTTACTCTGCGGATATCCACCACGGGACAGGTGAAGATCACATCCACATCGTACTTTTCGGATGCCGCGTCAGCGGCCAGCGCCAGATCCAGGATCTGATCGCCGTACAGATAAGACTTGGGGCCGATCTCAAAAAAAGGTGCTTTGATAGTTGTAGCCATAAAAATATTCCTCTCTTACGTATGATTGTACCAGGAACCGGGATTGATCACCCGGGGATCGATATTGCGGAATGCATCGTGGATCTTTTCCAGCTGTTCCTGCGTCAGCTTGACTGTCCGGTCGATCAGATCGCAGTTGCTTTCCAGCTGCTTAACATTATCGCAGCCCAGCACCGCCGCAGTCACTCCGGGAACGGACAATGCGAAGGACAGCGCCATAGCAGCAGGATCAAGCCCGAATTCCTTGTAAAGCTCGATGTACCGCTTCAAATACGGCAGGCAAACGCTCATGTTGGGATCCAGCGTTTCGGGGGTATGGAACACCAGACCCTGCAGGAACACACTGCGGGTAAAGACCATCATGCCGGATTTTTCCAGCTTCTCCATACCGCCATTGTCGATCTGTGTCCAGTCGAAGGCGTTCAGCGGGATCTGGGTGGCATCA
This sequence comes from Faecousia sp., assembly GCA_045576415.1. Classification (GTDB taxonomy): domain Bacteria; phylum Bacillota; class Clostridia; order Oscillospirales; family Oscillospiraceae; genus Faecousia. The sequence continues at coordinate 6,106 of JAZNGJ010000030.1, forward strand.
AAGCCGGAATCGGCGATGACACCGTAATCATGACGGGAGTAAGCGGAGATCGCGTTATAGTGATACGCTTTCTGTGCCTTCAGTTCATCAAAAACCTTCTGCACATTGTCCCGGTCGTCAGCATAGTCCTCATAGGAATGGATCATCAGGCAGTCGAGGGTATCCATTCCCAGATTCTTTTGGCACATTTCCGTTTTGCGGAGGATATCGTCACGGACGATATCGTAAGAGCCGTGCTTCAGCGTGCTGATCTTCGTAATGACCCAAGGCAGTTCCTTGCCCTCTGCCCGGCGCTTTGCCAGCCAGCGGCCGATGGTGGATTCCGAGGTGCCGTAATTATCGGCAGTATCCAGCGTGTTTACACCCAGCTCCATGGCCCGGTCCAGAATCGCGAAGGATCTTTCTTCTGAAGGCTTGTTTTTCTCACCAAGGCCATATTCCATACCCAGCTGAACGGTACCCAGCTGGAAAACGGACAGATTCAATCCATGTGTTTGTACATATTTCATAGCGTTCTCCTTACCAGATGGTCCAGCCGCCGTCCATGACCAGCGTAGCACCTGTCACATAACCGGATGCGTCAGAAGCAAGGAACGCAACGGGTCCTTTGATGTCATCATCATTTGCCCAGCAGTGCAGGGGGCAGTTGTCCACATAAGTCTGCCAGAAGCCGGTGCCGCTCTGCTCGGGATTATAACCGCCGGGAGCAATGCAGTTGACGCGGATGCCATCCTTGCCGTAACGGCCGGCCATATACTTGGTCATACCTACCATCGCCCACTTTTCGGTGGTGTAGTTGATGGCCTGATCCTTTTCATAATAGGGGAAGTGGGGGCTGTCCAGTCCCCGCATGGAGCTGATATTGATGATATTGCCCTTCTTCGCGGGGATCATGTACTCCAGAACCGCCTGAGAAAGCAGGATCTGACCGTTCAGATTGGTGCTGGCAGAATCCTGCAGCTTCTGACGGGTAGCCTCTGCCAGGGAGGTCAGATTCCGGCGGTCAACGGCGTTATTAACCAGAATGTCGATCTTGCCGTATTTATCATACACCGCCTTGGCAAAATTCTTGATAGAATCGTCGTCGTTCAGATCCAGCGACATGCCGATGGCATCATAACCCTGCTGCCGAAGCTCTACTGCGTATTCCTCGCACTTCTCGCCATTGCGGGAAGCAATGACCACAGTCGCACCCATTTCACACAGCCCCAGAGAGATGGATGCGCCATACAAGCCGCGGCCGCCGGTAACGATAGCCACGCGACCATCCAAACTGAACAGATCTTTGGTATGTCTCATAGGTGCACCCTTTATTTCCGGAAGCTGTACTTGGCAGCACCGGTTTCTTCGTCATAGCTTTCCATAGTGAAGGTATAGCCGCCGGCTTCTGCCAAAACAGCCATAACATACTCCGTCGTATAGCGATACCAGTGGGAAACCTCCCGTCCGGTGGCCTTCAGATGCTTGATGGCGGGACATTCGGAAACCGCAACTGTCAGGCTGTCCGCCGTCAGGTTGGTTGCCAGCACATCCAGCGCCTTTTCCTTTTCATAGGTGTCCCGGATCTTGGCTTCGATGGCAGCCAGCCCCCGCTCCTTCATGTCCGCAAAAACAGGGCCGTAAACATCCTTGGTGTACATGGACAGGAACTCCTTAACTCCGTCAAGTCCGTAGTTTTCGCCCACATAGTGGATGCCCATGTTCATGCTGCTGTGGAAATCCCGATGGAAATACTCGTTATCGGAAGCCTTCCGGTCCATGATCAGGGTGTCCTCATCGATAATCACCCGGCCGTCGAAGACATTGGGGTCATAGATCAGCATGGAGCAGGCAGCCTTTTCAATGCCGTTGAAATTATAAATGTACTTCAGACCGACCTTCTCGACCGCGCTGCGGTAGCTGTCGCAATGCAGGCAGTAGTCATGATAGGGAGTAATGCCGATCTCATCCTTCAGCTGCAGCAGCCGCCCCTTGGAGGGGCACTTGTGCATAACATTAAAGAAGAAACCCCGCTTTTCATTGAGGTACATGGTAAAATCCGCCGCTTCCTCGTTCAAGGAACCCGCCCAATAGCTGTAGCAGCCCTTGATGCCCTCTTTCATGACAAAGTTGACCAGCGGGATCCCCTTTCCGTCCGGAACAAACAGATACTTCCAGAAACGGTCTACCTCATCTCTGCCACGCTTGCTTTCCAGATAAGTAAAAAGTTCACTGTAGCAGGGGATAAATTCTGTACAGGAAATCATTCTCGTTTCTCCTTATCAGCCGATCTGCACCTTGCCGATGATCTTCTTGACCTTGCAGGGACCGTTGGCATGGCAGGCAGGGGTGTGGGCATCCTGGGGGAACAGGACAACGAAGCTGCCTGCGGTCAAGTGAACAGGAGTCACATCCGCATCGGTCTTGGCAAGCAGCGCCTCGATGGCAGGATCATATTCCTTGGTGACATTTTGCAGTTGGGCAGTGGGCTTGACATAGATGGTCTCTTCACCCTCCACCATATACATCACATCCAGATACTTTCTGTGCGCCTCGCTGAGAGAATCGCCCAGCTCATGGGTCTCGTAGCTGTTGAGCAGCATGAACAGACGGCTGCCGTCCAGCTCGATTTTGCCGCCGGGATAATTGTCGGGGGTATAGGCCTTCATAGCTTCCAAAACCCGATCCACATCGGGATTCAGTCCTGCATACTGCTTTGCGTTTTCCATGGTGTCCAGAATCATAAATAGCACTCCTTTTCATAAAAAACAGCCCACCGAGTGTTCGGCAGGCTGCAAATGCACTTACTCTTTGCCGATACAAACCAGTTTGTCGAGATTTTCCTTTCAAATGGCAATACCGGCCCGGTAGAGTCGCTGCGCGGCTGCAAAACATACCTGCGCTTATTAAAATTATAACGAAATCCCCTAATAATGTCAATACTTGGCGACAGATTTTGCCCACACCGACAAGCAGGGCGCGGTTTCCCGCGCCCTGTCATTCTGTCTGATCACGACTGCTGTGCATTCAGCCAAACATCGTAAGCTTTCTGTATTATCGCCACCATGCGATCAGCTTCCGCTTCTTTCAATTCCTTCTGGAACTGCTCCCAATCTTGCTCCAGATCTCCGTCACCAAACATCCAGCTAAGAAGGTATTCATCGATGATCT
>JAZNGJ010000031.1:0-36151 GCA_045576415.1 Faecousia sp.
GTCCCCGATCCACACCGTCTCCCCTACCGTCTAACCAAATAATCAAGCAATAGATCTATCAGATTGCCCGTTCCCCTCGTTCCCCTGAAAAAAATCAATATCTATCTATATTTCAGGTTCGCAAATTCGGAGACTTTTCAATAGGTCTATCAATGGCTTGTCCACAGAGGTTTTCCACAGTGTACCCTGTAGTAGTTTTATAGAGTGTTCCGAACTGTGGTAAACCCTGTGGGCTAAGCTGTTGATAGGCCTGTTGTAAAGTTGGAGACTTTGCCCGTTCCCCCGTTCCTTCCCCTGCGCCGCAGCGCAAAGCCTCCGAGATCTGCAGCACCCCCCCTGCGCAGCTGCGTGCCGGCGTGGTGGTGGGGATCTCAAGATATACATAAAAGCAATAGGGCGCAGCTCAGCTGCGCCCTATTTTTATGGTCCGTTTTGATCGATTATCGTGTATGGGTTTGGATCCTGTAATATGTCATCTATTGCCTGATGAATTCCATTTAGTTTGTATTCACTACAAACTTCAAGAAGTTTTTCAAAGTGTTCTCTTTCGATACAAAACTGCATATTTAGGAAAACTGGATCTTCCATTTCTGTTTCAACATAATTTCTTGTTGGTTCTGATCCGTCCATTAAGTTTATTTCATGTTGTAGCTTTATTTTCACTTTTTCTTTCCTCCTCTTTTGTGTAATCCTTCTGGTAGATCTAATAGGTCATCAGCTGATACTTGATAAAATAGGCATAGTGTTTTTAAGTGTGCAACAGGTATAGGGTATTTCCCTTTTTCGTATTTTTGGTAGTATTGTGTTGTTGTGTTGAGGATCGAAGCTATATCTTTTAATTTTAGATCTCTGTCTTCTCTTAATCCTCTTAGTTTTTCATGTAGTTCCATATAATCACCACTAAAATGGTATCATATAGCCACTTTTTGCTACTTGACTTTAGCCGAAAATGGCTATAAGATAGTTATAGCCGCTTTTGGCTATAACTTGGAGCTGGAGCTCACTATATTTGTCATTTTGGAGGTTTTGTTATGGAAGAAATTGTTAGAAAAGGTATGCGCATGCGAAAGCCACAGGAATTAAAGTTATCTCTTCGGCCTTGTGTTTTTGAGTGGCTTGTTCATGTATCTGGTGATCATCACTGTCATGAATCTGTCTTGGCTCGTGGCATCATTGAGGATGCTTACGATCGTGCAATGGCTGCATCTCACAGCGAGGAGGTGACCGGCGATGAATGAACCTCGTTACTGTTCCCTTGCCGGCTGTGTCTGCGTGGCCTGCGCTCAGATCGATGACGGCTGCCAATCGTGCGAGCTCCTTCATCCGGAGCTGCTCTGTGAGGAGGATACGGATTATGCGTAGAAAGGAATTGCTTGCTGCTGGTGTTGTCCGTGACATCTTGTTCCGGAATCCTGATGATGCTCAGCTCTATGTCTATGATCTGGATCATCGTGGAGTGGATTACAAAATTCTGGATACATGTACTAGTTCTGATGGCAGCGTTATCATCCGGATCGTGCAGCAGTACAACAATGTGGATCTGATCGAGCTGTGAGGTGCTGCCATGAAAGAAAAGTATTTGAAGATCGATCCTAGCGGTGAGCTCTCCTGGATCGAGCTGGAGCGTTGTCCCCGGTATGATGAGATCTATCAAGGCGCTGAATCGATCAGCCTTGCGGATCTGTATCCTATCATTGGCTGCGGCTGCTGTGAGCAAGTTTACAGTGTTATTCCTGGTATCGTTTTCATGGTTGATGAGTCCGGCAAGATCAAGGATCCGATGCAGCCTTATAACCGGCTTGGCAGCCGGCTTTATGCCGGATCTGCATATGGTGATTACATTCACGGTCCAATCGTTTTGTTTTCTATGCAGCGTACAGAGCTCTACGGTGAGTATGATCTGTTCCCTTTGTCTGCTTCTGATGAAGCTAAGTTATCGTTGTTCCTGGGAGTGAGTCTCCCTGAAAAATAATGGAGCTGGTGCTCAATAATTTTGGAGGTTAAACATGGAAGTATGGGAAATCGTTGGTGTCGATACTAATGCATCGATCAAGTTCAATGACGGCCGCACGGTGAACGGCATTCGCTGGTATATGGTGGGCGAAGCTCCGGAAGATAATAACCGTGGCCGTTACCTGGGGAAAGTTGTCAAAGACCAGTTCGTATCCAGTGAGCGCCTGAAGTCGCTCGGAGTCGAGCCGCTGCCTGGATCCAAGATCTGTATGTATTTCAACCGTTATGGCGATATCGCCAAGGTTGAGATCTTGGATCAGTAAGGAGCTGCCATGGATGCCTGTATGCAGTGTCCCTACTATGAGCAGTGCAGCAATGATCCGTCCTGGCCTTGCTTTCTGGACTCGCCTGAAGAGACCGAGTACTGGAGCAGCATAGGTAAGTCAGATGGCTGATCAGCCGCTGCGTGTTGTGGTCGAGGTGGTCACACCTGAGGTTGTGAGCCGCCTGGAGGCCGAGAATAAGGCGCTGCGCTCCGAATTGGATCTTCTCAAGTCTCAACACAACTCGCTTCATGCGACCGTGTACAGGCTTATGGATCGCTTCTCAGAGCTACGTCGCAGCGTCAAGGATAAGGGCTAGTCGGGAGACATACCCCTCTTATAAAAATTCGGGGAAAAGTTCGCTTTTCCCCAAGCCCCCCCGCGCTAAGAGGGGGGCTAGCAATACATAAGAGGAGTGTAAAAGTTGGAAAATCAACCTATTTCTACAGAGAATATCATTCTCATTGACTGGATCACTTTTACCAGTAAGATATGGTCTGTAGAACAGATCAAGACTTCTCTTGGTTTATTTGATCAGACATGGGATCTTGCTGAATACGGTCGGTATGGATATAAGCGTAAAGAGGTTTTTAATGGAGTATCCATTCTCTATGATGGTCGTCTGAATGCCGACGGTGAGGATGACATGGGCATCTGTGTTGAGTGCTCCGGTCAAGGCTGCCGCGCTTTGGAGAGCTTTGGTCATATTGAATGGCTGCCATTCCTGGCTTTTCTTATGGCGGAGGATAACGAGTTCAAGATCACCCGTCTTGATATTGCTTATGATGATCACACAGGGATCCTGGATAAGCTCCGGCTGAAGCTTGATACGGATGACGGTAACTACAGATCTAAATTCCGCAAGTGGGAGATCCGGTATGGTAACTGTGGTTTCTCGATCTATCATGGAAGTAAGCAATCTCAGGTTATGATCCGGATCTACGATAAAGCAGCGGAGCGCGGTCTACTTAACGGTACCCACTGGATCCGAGTCGAGATTCAGCTTCGGGAAGATAATGCTCCTGGCGCAATCAAAGCTTATCTGCAGCATCAGATCCTGGGTAAAGTTTTTTCCGGTATTCTCGCTACTTATCTCGTTTATTGTGAGGAATCCAATGACAGCAATAAAAGCCGCTGGGCTACTGCTGATTATTGGGAGTATCTGATTCAGGGTGCAGAACGGATCCATATTGCAGCTGCTCCTGGTGTTGAGTATAACATTTTTCACATGGAAGCATTCCTTCGCGACACGGCTGGGGGGGCTCTCGATACCTGGATCAAGATCTTCGGCCTTGATTCCTTGCCGGAGCTCCTTAAGCAGCGTAAGTCAAAATTGAATCCGAAACATAAGCGCATTCTTGATCTTTATCAGCAGTATATTCGTTAAATCGCGGGGTGGTGTAGTGGTAGCACGGCGGCCTTTTCAGCTGCAGTCTTCTGTTCGATTCAGGATCCCGCTACCATAATTTTTTAGGAAAGGAGAATGCTTGAAAGAAGCTGTAACTGTTACTATGAGTACAATCGTAAGCGATATCGGTACCTTCTTTACCGGTGCCATCGCATGGGTTGGTGATGTGATCGAAGTTGTGGTCTCTAATCCCCTTCTCATGTGTCTGGTAGTAGCTGTACCTTTGTCCGGCTGGGCGATTGGTGCGCTCAAGCGTCTGATCCGTCTGTGATCGATGAGGGCTCTCCAATTGGAGAGCCCTTTTCTTGGAGGTTTTTATGAAAAGAATCCTTATTCTTTCTGTCTGTGTGGCGCTTTTGATTTGCGCTTTTGCTTTGCCTGCCAGCGCTGCCGGCATTGACTATAATGACTATGTTTCTGAAGTTGTTGTCGATGGTGACAATGATCTGGTAACTGTCCGAATCCCTGCTTCCCTTGCTTATATGCGCATTTATGATTATACGGATAAAACCGAAATATATGAGGGTTTCGGAGCTAACCATTCTGTTGATCTTATAGCTGATCATGAGTATGGCTTTCAACTGTTCCCACTTGGTTATCCTTGGAGCGTTGACGGTGGTCTGGATCTGGATTTGATACCGGATGGAACTCTTACGACCATTGACTTTGATATGTTCTTAGGTGTTACTGATCAGTTGCCTATGAATGCTACATTCTATACGATTTACCGGGATAGCGGAGGTTCATCTGTAAACAGCAGTTATGTTGATTACGAGTTTAGCGGAGCTACTACATTTTCCGGAACTATTTCGGATAGCTCATCATCTGCAGCTATTGTTCAGTATGAAAATGTTGTTTTCTTCCAAGTTCCTTTCGATGAGTCTGGCACTTTTATTATCCATGATACTGTTCTAACAATGTCTATTTCTTCCCTGCTTCGTCAGCAACAGATTACCGGTAAAACAAACAAGCTGCTTGATAAGGTCAATAAGCAGCTGGAGGCCAACGGCCAGAAGCTGGATCAGATCATTAATGATCAGGTTGATCCTGAAGCTCCTGTTGGCAGTGATATTGTTGGTGACATTGATGATGCTGAAGGTCAGATCCGTGATGAAGCTCAGTCCGGCTTAGATCAGGGAGTTGAAGTGCAGCAGTCTGCATTGGATCTTATCATTCAGTATGCTTCCGGTTTTGCCGTGGTCGGCTGGATCTTCAATTTGTTTGCGGATATTCCGTTCTTTTCCGGCCTACTGTATGTGTCTTTTGCCCTCGGTATTGTAAGTGCTATTTTGGGTTTGGGCTTATCTGTTGTTAACGCTGGTGATGCAAGAGTTCGTCGCAATGATGCTTACTATTCTCGCTTTGGTAGATCATCTCGCAGATCTAAAGGTGGTGCTTAGTCATGTTTGATTTCTTCTCTCAAGTGCTTGGCTACTTGGAGGTTGCCTGGTCTTATTTTATCAATTTGATCGAATCTCTCTTGATGGCTATTGGTTTTCTTATTAGCGCCACCAGTTTTTCTACTGCTATTGTTTCTTATATGCCTCCGATCATCGGATCTGCGATCGTTGTCTTTCTTGCAATTTTTTTGGTTAAGTTTCTTGCTGGGAGGTAATTATGGATCTTTTTCTTCGTCTTATTCCTGGCTTCTGGCAGGATCTGATTGATGAATTTGGTAAGTATACCATAGAGATCAACGGGATCTCCGTTTCCCTGCCGGCTATCTGGTTCGCCGCTCTTGTCATCGGTCTGGTTATTACTATTTTTTGGAAGGGGTCTCGCACATGATCATTTTACCCTGTCTGCCTTTTATTATGACTGGAAGTTATCTTACTTATGTCTTTCTTTTGATGTTTGTTTCTGGCCTTATTATTAAGCTCGTGAGGTGATCTATATGAATATGCAAGTTGTTCTTTTGTTTATGATCCTTTTGGTTTTGGTCGTTGGTCTTTTTGTAAAGGGGTGAATCTATGAAAACGATAATCGAATCTTTGCGCGAAGTTTTGGGCACTCCGGCTTTCTATGATACTGGATCCGGTTATTCCGGATCTTGGGATTATGGTCTCATGATTGAGTATTTCGTTGGAGCAGTGATCCTCTGTGTTGTGATCTCCTCTGTTTTCCGGCTCCTGGGAAAGCTGGTGGATAGATGATCCGGACTTTCTTTGGAAATCCTGGCTGTGGTAAAACCACTCTTTGTTGCAAGTATCTTTTGAAGAACCAGAAGCGGTACAAGCATACCATTGCAAATTTCCGTCATTCTGTTCCTGGTGCTTACTACTATGAAACGCTGCGTGATTTTGGTAAGTGGTGTCCCCCGCATTATTCCTGGTGTGGTTGGGATGAGTCTGGTATCGATTTCAATTCCAGGGCTTATAAGTCTATGTCTCAAGAATGCATTGCCCTTCACAAAAAGCATCGGCACGCCAGGCTTGATATTGACTGTTTTAGCCAGGCATGGGATGACATTGATATTACGCTGCGTCGCTTATCCGTTGAAATGTGGCATATGATCAAGATCGGTCCCTGGACTCTTTGCCGGCGGATCTATAAGCGATTTGGTATTGATCAGAACACGAAGCAGCCTATTGATCAGTATAAGCAAGCTTCCATGCTCTGGCTCCTTATCTGGCCTTTACAGCTCGGCTGGCCGTTTGATAAGAAATTCACTCTTACTTTCCGTCCTTTCTATTACAAGTATTTTGATTCTTGGGAGCTAAATGATATCCCTATCAAGCTTCCTAATCAAGTTCCGGAAAAGCGTCGGCGTGTCGGTGCGGACCATGTGTCCGCACCACACGACGAACGCAAGAAAAATTCCTATTTTGTTGCGTTATAGTCGAATATGTACAGAATTGCGACAGAGAATACCGCTGCGTCCCCTATTGGTTCAGCAGCGGTGAATTTAATGCACTAATAGCTTTGCGATCCATGTTCTATGCACTTTCATTGCGCCTTTGGGACAAAACTCCTGACAGCAAAAGCACCGAATGCATTTCTTGCGGTCGATCACAGGCTTCTTGTCGACCATTGTAATTGCCTTCGCAGGACAGATCTTTTCGCACTCTCTGCACCCAACGCATTCCTCGGCCTTTACCCGTGGTTTCGATGAAAGCACTGTTTCTAAAAATGCTGCTGTCGCCTTACCGAATATGTTGTTTGATTCTTTTTTGAACTGCAAACTCCTTTGACCGGTAACAAGCCGGTAATCGTTCACAACATATTCCTTATACTCTCCCAAGATTTCAATTTGAGAAATATCGGATGGCACCAATCCCCTATTTATGGCAGCCTGCAATGTTGGCACCTGCACTGGTTCGATTCCAATCAAATGTGCGCATAAAACATCCAGTGCATATGGGTTTGCGGATGCTGCAAGCAAGCCAATTTTCCTGGGTGTTCCGGCGGTCGGACCGTTTCCTTCCATGCCAACAACTGCATCCACAATGTTCAGAACCGGTTTAAAATAGCGATTTAGATCAACAATCATATCCGAAAAGTCCTGAATTTCAGGAAAACGGTAGTGATACTCCGGCTTCATAGTGCCCGGAATCGTGCCAAACAGATTCTTTACGGCTGCGCTCATGCCCATCATTCCGTGGGTTTTCAGCTTACAGAAGTTGATGACCGCATCTGCCTTGTCCAGCCAAGCCGTATAAGTAAAATCTTTTAAAATTTTAGCATCATCAAAGTGCACTTGCTTTTGAGAGAAATCCTGATTCAGTTCGGCGCCTGCGTTTTCCAAGACTTTCATACCGGTTGCTGCATAAATTCTATTCACATATGCATGATTGAAAAGCCCACCGGGACTGTCTCCAACAATGACCCTGGCTCCTCTGCTCTTCAGCATTTCAACCAAGGAACAGAGCAATGTCGGATGCGTCGTTGCAGCCCTGTCAGGATGCATGCCGCTTACTAGATTTGCTTTGATCGCGATCGTCATGCCTTCATGGACCCATTCCAGTCCCCCTAAAGGTTCCAAAACAGCCTTCATGGCAGCTGAAACAATATTAGCGTCATAATTCTCGCATTTTACAACGGATACCATCAAAATGATTCCCTCCCTATATACCGAAATAGTTCATAAGAACCGGTATCTGCCGTTCCCATGAAGCTTCAGAATGTGTGCCATCCGGAACGATTCGCAGATTCACTTTGCCTTCATTCTTGATCAAGACATCTTTTACCGTTAATAAAATATCGGCTATGTGATTACGCTGCTGCATTTCCTCGCTGCCGTAATCCATATAAATGCAAGTATCCGGCTGAATAGTCGAATCCTTTATAATTCCAATAATCTCATCCGGATTGATCCAAAGACTGGGTGACAGGCACGCAGCACGGCTAAAAAACGGATTATATTTGCAAGCTGCATACAATGCCATCAAGCCGCCCATGGAGGAACCACAGATCAACGTATTGGTTCTGTCTGGCAGTGTACGGAAGTGACTGTCTACATAAGGCTTCAGTTCCTGCGTCAGCCAGTCCATGTACACAGCTCCCCTGCCCTTGATGCTTCCGTATGGTGTTATTTCAAAATCTACAGGCGAATACTCTTCAAGGCGGCGCGACCCATCGTGATTGCATTCGACTGCCACGATGATCAGCTCCTTTCCGGACTTGTTCATATATTCATACATGCCCCATGACTTTCCGTAGGTGGCATCCTCGTCAAAGAAAACATTATGTCCGTCGAACATATACATAACCGGGTAGCGCATTTGCGGCTTAAGTTCGTAGGAATCCGGCAGATACAGATAAACACATCGCAGCGTATCTGCTGATAACTGTGGGATCCGGATATTCCATTTCGTAACTGTTCCCATATCCTTTCCCTCTCCTTCCTGTAAATAAGTATATATTTCTTTCGCAATAATGTCAACAAGCCAAAATAATTGAAAATTGCAAATTTATAATGCAAAATATCAAATAATTTCCATTAAATCGTGTAGAAATTGAACTATGTTCGAAATTACGGTCTGTTGACTTTTTGAATTAATTCAATATAATGAATTCATCATGCGTGATAATTTCCGCGCATAAGGAGGAAAAATGCTATGAAATGGACCAAACAGGGATTTGAAGAATTCTCCAAGGGCACCATGGGCAACGGCGGACAGAATATCTATGTTTCCGCAAAGGGTACTCTGCAAAGAGTTTTTCACTTTGACGTCAACGGTGACGGTTATCCGGATATCCCCATTACCAACAGCCACAGTATGAACGAGCGTCCCTACATCCATGTATATGACGAACTGGGACAGGAAAAGCCTCTGGAACTGCCCACCAACGGTTCCTTTGATGCCATCTTTGCCGATCTGAACGGCAATGGCACTGACGATCTGATCGTTGCATGCCAGCACAACGGTGTCCATACTGATATCTCTGCCATTATCTATTTTGGCAGTGAGCTGGGTCTTTGCGAGAAGTATAAGATGGAACTGCGCGTTCCCAACTCCACCGGCGTTGCAGTTGGTGATTTCAACGGCTCCGGAAAGAAAGCGATCGCATTCAACAGCGGCAATAAGCTGCGCATTTTCTACCAACACGGCTACGGCATCGAGGCTTCCATTTACGATGAGCTCGATGTGGCTGCCATTTCTCTGGCTGCCGGAGATCTGGACGGAGACGGCTATGATGATCTGTTCATCATTCGCCCCAAAACCGGTGATGTTGCCGTACTCTGGGGCGGTCCCGAAGGTCTGAAGGCTGAAAATATTACCATCTTCGGAAAACAGAGCGACTCTGCCGAAGACAGCCGCGGCAGCTCCACCACAGCAGGCAGAAAGTTCCTGCGCTGGCTGACCTGGCGCTGTAATGTGCTGCAGCTGAAAAACAAGGTCGTTACCTTCCGCGTGGAAGATAACTATGCCGTATTTGAAAGCTACGGCGCTGACCGTCAGCCCCACGAAGAATTCCGTGTCGAATGTAAGAAGCCGGAAGAAAAGGCAAGAAAGTTCGATGCCTACTTCTTCGGTTACGGCCCAGCCTTTGCTACTGCAGGAGATCTGAGCAACGATGGAAGCCATGATATCGTGATCGCCGTCGCTACCGATTTTGAGAATGTTGATGATGCCATCATTCTGTGGGAAAAGGAAAACTACTCTATCGAGAAAGCCGGCAAGCTGCCTCTGCAGTGCCCCAGAGTCCTGTCCATCGGTCAATTCGGCACAGACGGAAAGAACCGCCTGTTCGTCGGCCGTTCCTGCGAAATGGACAAGTTCGATGTGGATGCAACTGTTTATCTGTGCAATCCCGACGGAACTTTCACCAAGGAATGGACCATTCCCGCCAGTGAGCCTACCCGTGTCCTTTCCGGCAAAACATATACGGATGGCAGACATCAGCTGGTGGTCGTGAACCACGAAGGCGAAAAGAAGCTGGGTCTTGAAGAAGCTTATATTTTCCTTGGCGGTCCTGATGGATACAAGCCGGAACGCCGATTGGAGTTCCCCACTGCTGCCGGCATCGATACTATCATGGCAGACTTCAATGATGACGGTCTGACGGATGTTCTGGTTGCAGGATGTGCGGAAAATGCCGGATATCTGACCAAGGGTCTTTCCCTGTACTGGCAGGACGAAAAGGGTTTTGACCCTCAGAACAACTTCACCCGTATTCTCTGTGCAGAAGGTCCTCATGGCATGGCCATTGGTGATTTCCGCAAGAGTGGCTATCTGGACATCATCAGCGGCAGCTTAGGCAACCGGGATATTAAGATCTTTGAAGGCGGCCCCAACGGCTACGACTTCGAACATCCTACCAAGATGCTGGTCATGGGCCCCGATAAGGAAGAATATCTGAAAAAGTATGCTACTGCCCCCTACTCCCACGATCTGCATGAGGAAAAATCCCATGATATGACGGCGGATGTCAGGAGTGAGTACGGTCAGATCCGCTGGATGTTCGCTGCGGACTTCAATGGCGACGGCTATCTGGATCTATTCTGTTCCCAGATCGTTGGCACCAAGTCCTTCATCTTCTGGGGCGGCCCCAACGGCTTTGACAGTGAGAATTATCAGGAGATCCACACAGACGGTATCTCTGCCGCCAACGCTGCCGATCTGGACGGCGACGGTTATCTGGACCTTGTTTGCTCCTGCCATTTGTCCCGTAAGCATACATATCCTCAAGAATATGGTAAGTTTGTTGTGTACTGGGGCGGTCCTGACGGCTTCCAGGAGCACAGAAAGACCCAGCTTCCCACTGCCTGCTCCAACGCTCTGACCATCCATGACTTTAACGGTGATGGATTGTTGGACATTTACGGTACAGCTTACGCCAATGGTCGCTGCCGTGATATCGATTCCAGGATCTATTTCCAGTCGCCTGACAGAATGTTCCATCAGGACAACTTCCAGAACATTTTCAACCACTCCGGCTGCGGCTGCCTTGCCGGCGACTTTAATGGAGACGGTTATGTGGATCTGGCGGTTGCCAGCCATAAGGCTTACGGTAACCATGTAAACAGCTCCTACATCTTCTGGGGCGGTCCTGACGGCATCAACGAGCAGCGCTACACGGAGCTGCCCTGCCGTGGCCCCCACGGTATGTGCTCCGTGGATATCGGCAACATTGTTGACCGCGGTGACGAGGAATTCTACTACTCTGAAGCCTACCAGATCCCTGAGGGCATGAAGGCAACCAAGGCCAGCTGGGAAGCAACACTGGGAGTCAAAAACTGGGTCACCATGCAGGTTCGCTGCGCTGACACAGCGGAAGCTCTTGAAGATACCCCCTGGCAGGGTCAGATTAATAACGGCGACTGCCTGTGCGATCTGAATCTGAAGGGCTATATCCAGTATAAGCTGGCTCTGGGCGCCAAGTGCGGCTGCGGTACTCCCAGAATTACCTCCGTGACCATCGATTTTGAATAATTCACAGGCCGAGAGAAGAGGGGCTCCCCTCTTCTCTTTTTTTCTTTACAAATAAAGAAAAAAGAGATAAAATATAGTCATACATATTTGTATTGGAGGGTCACATATGAGTGTGAAGAGAATCGGTGTTCTTACCAGCGGCGGCGACGCGCCGGGTATGAATGCCTGTGTTCGTGCCGTTGTCCGTACTGCCCTGTATCATGGTGTGGAATGCTATGGCATCCGCCGTGGTTATAACGGTCTGATCAGCGGCGATATCATCAAATTAGACGAAAAGAGCGTCGGCCACATCATCAACCGAGGCGGTACGATCTTAAACACAGCCCGCAGCAAGGAATTTATGACAGAAGAAGGCCAGCGCAGAGCCGTTTCCACCTGTAAGTTCCTTGGTTTGGACAGCATCATCGCCATTGGCGGTGACGGCACTTTCCGCGGCGCAGTAGCCCTCTCCCGGCACGGCATCAATGTGGTAGCGATCCCTGCGACGATTGATAATGACCTCTGCTGTACAAACTACAGTATCGGTTTTGATACAGCAGCCAACACTGCAATCGAATGTATCGACAAGCTGCGCGATACCATGCAGTCCCACGAGCGCTGCTCCGTAGTGGAAGTTATGGGCCGCAATGCAGGCTATCTTGCCATGTACGTTGGCCTGGCTGTCGGTGCAACAGCCGTGCTTGTGCCGGAAGAGCCGATCGACTTTGATAAGGATGTCATTGAGAAGATCCGCCGCGCCCGGCTCAATGGCTTTACCCACTATATGATCGTAGTTGCCGAGGGTGCCGGTTCCGCTGCCGAAATTGCCGCCAGGATCAAGAGCACTATCGATCTGGATCCTCGTGTGACTGTTCTGGGTCACATCCAGCGTGGCGGTTCCCCTACCGGCCGGGATCGGGTCAATGCCACAAAGATGGGTTATCTGGCTGTCGAGCTGCTTCTGGCAGGCAAAACCAACCGTGTTGTCTGTACGAAAAACGGTAGTTTTACAGATGTAGATATCGAAGAAGGTCTTTGCATGGAACGCGGAATCCAGAACATGGAAGTTGATGTTCTGGCAGCAATGACCGGTATTTAATACTTAACAACATACAAATAGCCCTGCAGTTTTTACTGCAGGGCTAAAATTATGCTTTGGGATGGCACTTATCGTACACGGATTTGAGTTTCTGGTTGATCATATGGGTATACAGCTGGGTAGAAGAAATGTCGCTGTGACCCATCAGCTCCTGAACAGAACCCAGATCGGCACCGTTTTCCAGCAGGTGCACCGCAAAACTGTGGCGCAGGGTGTGGGGCGTGATCTCCTTTTCGATATGTGCAGTGCTCTGGTAGTATTTCAGGATCTTCCAAAAGCCCTGACGGCTCATGCGGGATCCGCTGACATTGACAAACAGCGCTGTCTCATCAGGATCAGAAACCATACCTCTGCGGATATCGTTTAAGTACACGGACAAAGCCTTCAGTGCTGCGGGATAAAGCGGAATGGAGCGGGATTTTTTGCTGCCGGCACATTTGATCGTGCCAAGCTCCAGATTCACATCATCCACATCCAGATCTATCAGCTCCGTCACACGGATGCCTGTTGCATACATCACTTCAAGCATCGCCTTATCCCGGAAACCCTTGGCATCCGTACAGACAGGCTGTGCAAGCAGCAACTCGATCTCACGGCCCGTAAGGATCTGCGGAAGCTTCTTCTCTCCCCGATCCACATGGATATCCGTAACAGGCGTACTCTCCAAGAAACCGGAAGAAACTACATAACTGTAGAAATTCTTCAGGCTGGCAAGATTCCGGGAAACCGTTGCGCCGGAGCGGCCTTCATCCTCCAAATGGGTCAGATAGTCACTGATATTCACTTGTGACGCATCAACAACGTCCACATCCGCAACTCTGTGAAGCCACTCGGAAAACTGCCGAATGTCACGCATATAGGATGCAATGGTGTTGGCGGATGCCTGTTTTACCTTTGAAAGGTAATTTTCATAAGCGCCCACAAAATCCAACATGAAACAGCGTACCTTCCCTCAATTAGCTATCAGCATCACCAAAAACGGTGAAACCACACAATAATACAAGCTTCCTGCAAGCAAGAACAAAACGGTGCAAAGAGAAAAATCTCTTCGCAGGGAACCTTCACCGGAAACCTGCCGAATAGAAAACCAGCACAAGGCAGGAACCAGCAGAATATCCGAAAACTGCAGAAGGCAGCGCACGAGCCAGCCGGCGGACTGAAAAACAGTCAGTGAAGCATATGCGCAAGAGGCAAACAGAAGCGCCTTCACAAAGCAACACAGGTAAAGAAGCTTTGGCTTGCCGATATAAACTGCAAATGCAGAAAACAGGAAAGGTAAATAAGACGACGCGATCAAACCAACGATCGACACACGGCTGGAAGCCGCCGTGCGCATCAAAAGAAAAAAGGATTCCCCTAAAGCAGCTGCAAGAAACGAGCCTAATAGCAGACCCAAGAACCAGATCAGCAGAAGCAGCAGCAAGGAACTGTTCCGAAAAAATATCGATACAAAACGTCGAAATATGTTGCCCATGTTATGATAACCTCCTTTGTAAACCAATGAGCAAAATATGCATCAGTATACAGAACGGAAGGGAAAAAATGGGCATAAAAAACCGCTGCAAAACATATTGCATGAATACTATACTCCAAAAACGCTTAAAATTCAAGCCGTTTTGGCTATTTTTACGATTTTTGTAAATTATGCCGATTTTTATGTTAACATCATTATGTTAACTGCCGCAATCAGTTCTGCATAAAGTTTTAACATTTTTAACTATTTCGCCAGATGTTGCGCACGCCGGGCATCACAAACACTAAATATAGGTTTTGCAAGGATTCCTGCACTTGCGTAAATATAGGTAAATTGTATTTACCTATTCTATAATTTTGTACAACTTAACGATAGGCCTTATTTCGTCTGTGCGTACTCCCCTTCTTTTCAAGCAGCACACTTAAGGCAGCAACGCTTCCGCAGCCGATCAGAATCGTCAAGCCTGTTGCACCGACACCTGCATACTGCCCTCCAAAGAACAGCGCAGTCACAGATAGCAAAACCAGAAAATAACAAGCGCCCGACAGCAGACACATCTGCAGCCGCATTCGTTTGATCCGATTTATGGCCGTCAGCGCTCCCACCGCGCCACTGATCAATAGTACCGCCATGGATGCATATCCGATGCTCTCCTGGTGGATCGATTCGCTATGCACAAGGTATGCGCTGATGGCCGTTCCCAGCAGCGTGATTAACATGCTGATCAACACCCCTAACGCGATTCCTGCCGGTATGGAACTGGCAGTACCCGTTGGCTTTCGATTTTTTACCATTCCACTCTCCCCTTTCGATACAAGCTATTCTGCATCCGCGTAAAAAAGAACCGGAACAGTCCATAAACTGTTCCAGTTGTATGATTGAAAAACTTATTTGGACATCTGTGCGACCATGGCATCCAGAAGAGCCTTTGCAGCCTTCTTGGTTTCGCCTACCGCAGTATAATAGAACTTGACCTTCGGTTCTGTTCCGGAAGGACGGGCGATCACACTGCCCTGCTCACCGAGGATCAGCTCCAGAACATTGGACTTAGGCAGATCGATCACAGATTCGGCACCGGTCTGCAGATCCTTGGCAAGACCAATCTTATAATCGCGCACCGCAGTGACCTTCGCACCGCCGATGGCGTTCGGCACATCACTGCGCAGGTCAGCCATCATTTTCGCTGCCTTTTCCATGGCATCCGCGCCAGTCAGCTCAATGCTCTGCACATATGCCAGATAATAGCCAAACTTGGCATACAGCTCATCCAAAGCGTCCAGAATGGTCTTGCCGTCCTTCTTCAGCGCTGCTGCCATTTCGCAAACCAGCATGGAAGCCACTACCGCGTCCTTATCTCTTGCGTAAGTGCCCTTCAGATAGCCGCAGCTTTCCTCAAATCCAAATACGAACTTATTCTGCTCACCCTTCTGCTCCAGTTCCAAGATTTCGCCGCCAATGTACTTGAATCCGGTCAGGACCGCTTTCATCGCAACACCGTAGTGCGCAGCAACACGGTCAGCAAGAGGAGAAGAGACGATGCTGCGGACAACTTCTGCGCCTGCAGGCAGATCCGCTCTTGCTGTGCGGGCTTTCAGAATATACTCCATCAGCAGGCAACCCAGCTCATTGCCGCTGAGCTTCCGGTAGCCATCGCCATCGGGAACCGCGATCGCAACTCTGTCTGCATCCGGGTCCGTTCCAAGGATCACATCGCAAGGAACCGTCTTTGCGACTTTGTAGCTTTCATTCAGCGCAGCATCGGTTTCGGGGTTGGGGTACTCGCAGGTCTTGAAATCACCATCCGGCTTTTCCTGGCAGGCAACCACCGCAATATTCACACCGAGCCGGCCGAGGATCTCCCGTACAGGCTCATTGCCGGTACCGCAAAGAGGCGTATACACGATGTTCAGACCTGCCGAACGGATCATTTCCGGATCTACAGCCTCAGCAAGAACGGTGTTATAATACTTTTCCCAGATATCCTGTCCGATATAGTGGATCAAACCAGCATCCACAAATTCCGCAAAGGTCTTTTTCTCGGGAATGAAGTATTCAATTTCCGCGATCTTTGCCGTTACCACTGCCGCAGGCTCATCGGTCATCTGGCAGCCGTCAGGGCCATAGCATTTCACGCCATTGTATGCGCCGGCATTATGGCTGGCGGAAATGACGATACCGCAGCCGCAGCCCAATTCACGGACAGCGTAGCTCAGCATCGGCGTGGGCGCAAGGCGGTCGTAAAGATAAGTCTTAACACCAGCCTCGGCAAAAGCAACGGCGCAAACCTCGGCAAAAAGCTGAGAATTGTGACGGGAATCATAGCCAATCGCCGCCTTCTGGGGAAGATCCGTTCCGGACAGCCATGCAGCCATGCCCTGTGCCGCTCTTCTGACGGTATAGCGATTCAGCCGGTTACTGCCGGCACCCATAATGCCGCGCATACCGGCAGTGCCGAATTGCAGATCACTGCCGAAACGGCCTTTGAGCTCTTCTTCATTGTTCTCTATCTCAGCCAGCTCCGCCTGTACATCAGAAGGGAGTCCGGCATTGCGCCAAAACTGATAACGGTCCATATAATTCATAATGATACCTCCCATATATTTTCATAAAAAGACAGCTCAAAGTTCGGTTTGAGCTGTCTTTCTGATTTACGCTTCCTGATCAGCAGCTTCGCCGCCGCGGTTTTCCTGTGCATCAGTCAAAGCGCGGAATTTTACGCGGGTATCCCGAACTTCGCCGAGAGACTGGGCAATGGCTTCCTCGGTACGGCGCAGAGCGTCGTCCATATATTCATTGCTGAGCTTACGCAGTTCTGCGATCTTGGTCTGGGTCTTATTGACCATTTCCTGACACTGCCGCTTGGCTTCCAGATAGATAGCCTCCTGCGCCACCAGCTCATTAGCCTTCTGCTGAGCCTGGCGGACAATGCTCTCAGCTTCACGGCGGGCCTGGCCGATGAGCTCATTGCGGGATTCGACGATGGTGCGGGACTGCTTCAGCTCAGAAGGCAGCTGAGCGATGATCTCGTCCAGCATGTCCAGAACCTTATCCCGCTCCAGAATACACTTATCCGCGCCCAGAGGGAGCGCACGGGCGTCCTGGATCATATCATACAGGGCACTGATGATATCTTCGATGTGCTGTTCATTCATTTTCTATTTCCTCCTTGACGTATGGTAGATACACGTTCTTTAAAGTCCGGAATGATCTCCTCCGGCAAAAAGTCCGAAAGGTCAACATCATAATTGCCAAGCTCTTTGACCGTGCTGGAGCTCAGATACATATACTGGTGCTCGGCTGTCAAAAACATGGTATCCAGACTGGGGTTGATCTTGTGATTGATCAATGCCATCTGAAACTCGTTTTCAAAATCAGATCCAGCCCGAAGACCTTTCACGATCACACAGCTGCCCTTTCGTTTGGCGTATTCCGCCAAAAGCTCATTGGAGCTGTCTACTTCCACATTGGGAATATCCATGGTCACACGGCGGATCATGTCCACCCGCTCATCTTGCGTAAACATAGGATTCTTGCCGGCATTTACCATGACGCAAACGATCAGCTTATCAAAAATGTTGGCCGCACGGCGAATGATATTCAAGTGACCACTGGTAACCGGATCAAAGCTGCCGGGATAAATTGCGATCTTCATAAAGTTTCTTTCCTGCTTTCATCTTTGCGGTAAAGCGTCAGCAGTGTATTACCGTATTTATAGTCTTTGGAACGGCTGAATCCGGAAAAATCCAGATCCAGCTGCTTACCAACAGGGCGTTCCGCAACTATTATACCACCAGATTGCAAAATGTCAATTTCTGTTAGCTTTTTTAGTGAATTTTCCAGAAAAACTTCTGCATATGGCGGGTCAAGAAACACGATATCGAACCTTTCCTTGCACCGGTTCAGGTACGACAGATAATCCGATCTGACGATTTGCGCATCATTTTCCATTTTCGCCCGCTTCAGATTCTCACGGATCAGCTTACAGGCAGCCTCACCCGCATCCACAAATACAGCCTTTTTGGCGCCTCTGCTCATCGCTTCAATACCCAGCTGGCCGGTGCCGCCAAACAGATCCAGAACGGACGCGCCGGGAAGATCAAAATGTATGATACTGAACAAGGCTTCCTTCACCCGGTCTGTTGTTGGCCGTGTTACCTGCCCATCCGGCGTCTTCAAATTGACGCCGCGAGCCTTGCCGGATATTACACGCATATTCTATTTCTCCCCTTCCCCACGAAAATGATGGTACACCGCGGCGGCAGCATCCTTGGGCAGACGCCTTTCCAGATCCATAAGCGGCGCTTCGCCAATGGCTTTTAAGGATTTATAGATCTTCAGCAATTCCTGCTTGCGTTTCGGGCCGATTCCGGGGATCTCGTCCAGCTCGGAATACCGAAGTCGTTTGCTGCGCAGCTGCCTGTGATAGGTAATGGCGAAGCGGTGGGTTTCTTCCTGTATATTTCCGATTAAGGAAAAGACAGACTGATTGCCGTCGATACCGATCTCATTCCCATCCGGAGTCACCAGTGCTCGCGTGCGGTGCCGGTTGTCTTTCACCATGCCGAACACCGGCATAGTTAGTTCAAGGGCTTCAAGCGCTTCCACAGCCACACAGGCATGGGTAACACCGCCATCGATCAGCAGCAGATCGGGCTTTTCGGCAAAACCGCTGTCCCCTGCCTTAAAATGCGCAAACCGCCGCGTTACCACCTGTCGCATAGATCCATAGTCATCCTGCCCGGCCATGTCTTCGATCTTAAACCGTTTATATTCGCTCTTTTTGGGTTTTCCATTCTCGAAAACGACCATACTGGCAACGATGTCAGTACCGGAAATGTTGGATATATCAAAGGATTCAATGCGTTTTGGCGGCTCCATAGAGAGCATTTTGCCCAGCAATGCAAGCGTGCCGGAGATCTTTTCTTCCCTGTCAGACAGTCTCTCTGCTTCTTCAAATGCATTTTTATTTGCCAGCTCCACAAGGCGGACATTATCGCCCCTTTTGGGAACGATCAGTTTTGTCTTTCTGCTGAATTGCTGTGCAAGCAGTTCTTCAAACAAGGCACTGTCCTCAATCGCAAAAGGAAGAAGCACCCGCTTCGGCGCAATGCCCCGGCCGAGATAATACTGCTTCAGAAGGCTGGAGACTGCCTCTGTGGCATCATCCGGAATGGAGAATACTTCATAATCCTTGTCCAGCAAATTGCCGCCGGAGAAGTGCAAAACGGCAAAACAGGCCTTTGCTTCCGTCTGGGCATACCCCACAACATCGGTATCAGCCAAGGAGCCTGCCGTGACCAGCTGTTTCTGACCCAATGCTTCCACGGCATTCAGCCTGTCCCGCAAATTGGCAGCCAGTTCAAATTCCAAATTCTCCGCAGCGGACAGCATTCGCTTTTTGATCTGCTCGGAAACAGCTTTGTAGTTACCGGACAGCAGCTGCCGGGCCTGCTCCATAACGGCTCGATATTCCGACTGGGTCTTATTTTCCTGGCACCAGCCCTCACATTGGTTCATGTGGTAATTCAGGCAGGGTCTTCCCTTTCCGATATCTCTGGGAAACTGTTTGTGGCAGCCGGGAAGCTTCAATGTATGCAGAATCGCCTCCATAACGCTGTTCGTAACCCCTCTGGTACCGTAAGGACCATAGTAATCCGCCCCGTCATCGGAAAGTCTGCTGACCATGGTGATGACAGGATAGGCATCCTTCATATTCAGCCGAAGATAGGGATACCCCTTATCATCCTTCAAAAGGATATTATATTTTGGCATATGCCGCTTGATCAAGCTGCACTCCAGAATCAGCGCTTCAAATTCTGACGCAGCGACGATCACATCAAAATGATCGATCTTGCTCACCATCAGCCGGGTCTTCGGTGTGTGAGAAGCGGTATCCTGAAAATACTGACTGACTCTGTTTTTCAGCTTCTTTGCTTTGCCTACATAGATGACCTTGTCAGTCTTATCACGCATAATGTAGACACCGGGGGCCAGCGGCAGCGTCAGTGCCTTTTCTTTCAGTTGGTCATAAGTCATATTCTCTCCAAAAGCAACCGCCTCAATGCAAGCAATTCGGCATTGAGGCGGTCATACGCAAACATGAATCAATAAACATCCCGCAGGAGCAGAGCTTCCAGCGCATCCACCGCCGTCTGAGCATCGGAACCTTCAGCGGACAGCGTTACTTTGGCACCGGTCACAATACCAAGGGACATGATACCAAGCAAGCTTTTGGCATTCATTTTCCGATTCTCGGATTCAAGCCAAATGCCGCAATCGAACTCATTCGCCTTCTGCACAAAGTATGTAGCCTGGCGATTGTGAAGGCCGGATTCGCATTTGACAACGATTTCCTTAATGACCATAAAATACACTCCTTACCGGTCATACTGAAAACAGATACGACCTTTCTGATTACTATGATAGCAAATTATACGGAAAAGTCAACCTGTTTTCGTACGCTTTCAACAATTGGAAGAATAAATTAGAAATGTTTACCAGTCATCAGCGGAATTCCGCGATCGTTACGCCGTCCTCACCTTCCCCATACACACCCAGGCGGAAGGTCTTGACAAACTTATTCTTCTTCAGTTCCTGATGCACCGCAGAGCGAAGGGCACCGGTACCCTTACCGTGAATGATGCGGACTGTAGAAAGATTTGAGCGCATGGCGCTGTCCAGATACAAGCCCAATGCGCAGATGGCTTCCACGGTATCCATACCCCGCAGATCCACCTCTGTGGACATAGCTGCGGTTTTCATTTCCCTTCCGGAGTGGGCAGGACGGCCTTTGGTCTTATAGGGATTCTCATTTTCCAGCAAATATACTTCGTCCGGTTTGGCAGTCAGCTTCAGAATGCCTGCCTGCAGCTGATAGGTTCCGTCCTTGTTGATGGCAATGACGCTGGCCTTTGTGCCAAGCTTCAGAAGCTCCACCGTATCGCCGACCAGCACAGGCCGTTTCGGTTCGGGGCGCTCTGTTTTCTTCTGCCCGGCACGGATCTTATCCTCAGCCTCATTCAGATTTCTGCGAAGCTCAGATTGGCGCTGATTGATTCCCGTGGTATCCGCGCCCTCTGTCAGCTGCTTGCGCAGAGCCTTCAATTCGTCTGCTGCCGCATTTGCCGCATAGCGGGCATCCTCAATGATCTGCTGCGCCTCTCTGCGGGCAGCTTCCATGGCTTTATCCTTCTCATTCTGAAGTTGGATGCTGTATTCCTCACTTTGCCGCTTGATCTTTTCTGTCTCCTGCCGCAGCCGCTCCGCTTCATGACGGGCAGACTCCATTTGCTGCCGCTGCTGCTCCAGCTGGGAGAGGACATCTTCAAAGTCCTTGTCACTTTTATCGACAAGATCATCCGCTTCTTTCAGGATCAGCTCAGAAAGGCCGAGCTTGCGGGAAATGGCAAAAGCATTGGATTTTCCGGGAATACCGATCAGCAGCTTGTAAGTCGGACGCAAGGTCTCCACATCAAATTCACAGGATGCGTTAATAACGCCCTTTGTCCGCATGGCATAGAGCTTCAGCTCCGCATAGTGGGTCGTAGCAACCACACAGCTGCCCATTTTACGGCAGAATTCAATGATGGCAGTGGCCAAAGCCGCACCCTCAGCCGGATCTGTGCCGGCTCCCAGTTCATCAAAGAGCACCAATGTACGGTCATCGCACTGGGCAACCACATCCACAATGGTGCGCATATGGCTGGAGAATGTGGAAAGGCTCTGGGCAATGGACTGCTCGTCGCCAATGTCCGCAAGGATCGAATCAAAGGTAGAAAGGGTGCTGCCGTCCCCTGCCGGGATATGCAGTCCGCACTCTGCCATCAAGGTCAAAAGTCCGATGGTCTTCAGTGTAACGGTCTTGCCGCCGGTATTGGGGCCGGTGATGATCATGCTGTCAAATTCCTTACCCAAGTGCAAAGAGATCGGTACAACGGTTTTGGGATCGATCAGCGGATGCCGGGCATTGCGCAGCTCCACCCTTCCCTTGTCATTCATCTGCGGTGCCCACGCACGCATCCGGTAGCCGAGCTTTGCCTTGGCAAAGATCACATCCAGGCGGATCAGCATAGCAACATTGAGATTGATATTCTCCCGATGACCGGCTGCTTCTGCAGACAGTTCTGCAAGGATCCGCTCAATCTCCTTCTTTTCCTTGATCTCCAATTCCCGCAGGGCATTGTTTGCATTGACAGCGGACATCGGCTCTACAAAATAGGTGGAGCCAGTGGCGGAAACATCATGCACAAGGCCGGGGACATCCCCCTTGTGTTCACTCTTTACGGGCACTACATACCGTCCGCCCCGAATAGTGATGATAGGATCCCGTAAATATTTAGAATAGGCAGGAGAGGAAATGATCTTCTGCAGGCCATCCTTAATTTTGCCGGCTTGAATGCGCATATGCCGTCGGATATCGGAAAGAGCAGCGGATGCATTATCCGCAATCTCCTCTTCCGGAAGGATCGCGCCAAAAATCCGGTCTTCCAGATATTTATTGGGTGTCAGCGCTTGAAACAGCGGATCCAGCACGGTAGCAGGATCGTCTTCTGATACATAACCCTTGATATTTCTGGCGCAGCGCAAAATACCCGCGATCCGCAATAGCTCCGCCGGCTGCAGGCTGCCGCCCCGGTCAGCACGCTCCAGCGAAGCGGAAACCTCATGCACATCCCCGAAAACAGGATTGCCCTTCCGGGTGCACAGATCCGATGCGGCTGTAGTTTCGTCCAGCAACGCCTGCACTTCCTCAAGATCGGAAACAGGCCGGATCTGCAGGCAGGCAGCTTTACCCTCCTGGCTGCCGGCGCACTGGGCAAGCTGCTCGAAAACTTGATCCAGCTCCAGCTTCAGCAGGGATTTTTCGTATAATTCTGACATGTTTTTCTCCTAGATCAGCAGTGATTTGTAAAAATCCAGAGTTGAGAAGCCCCGTTCCAGCTGCGTGGTCAGATAGGCTTCCGTAATATGGGATAATTGATCATAGTTTTCTTCCCCCAGGGAAAAGGAGAAGAGTCTTTTCGGTTCGCAAAAAACGATATAGCGCATGGCATCCAATGTACCGGCAGAAAGGGGCATACGAATGCCGTCAGAGTCCATTGCGCGGCAGCGGGTACACTCCAAACGACCGGCAGATATATCAAAGCGGTCGGGATATTCATCACCGCAGCCATGGCAGGCGGAAAGATCGGGCATATAGCCTGCAAGGCAGGCTGCACGAAGTTCAAATACTGCTTTCACCTTTTCTTCCGGAATATCAAGCCGCGAAAGGCCATGCAAACAGTTGAGCACAAGGCTCAAAAGCTCCGGGTTGGGAAGATCCTCCTGGCAAATCAGCTCCGCTGCCTGTGCAAAATAAGTACCCAAAGACAGTTTACAAAGATCCCGGCGCAGATTCTGAAACAGCTCCACGCTTGCCGCTTCGTTGATGGTATAGCTGCCACGGTATTCAAACAAAGTGTAATCACCATATGCCAGAAGCTGGCACGGAGCGATCAGAGGGCTGTTCTTTCGCCGCAGCCCTCTGGCCTTCACCGTCAGCTTGCCGTTATCAGGCGTAAGCAGAGTCAGCAGGGAATCCCGGTCATTGTAGTCCGTTACCCGCAATACCAGTCCCCGTGTCGTCAGATACATCCATGGCCTCCATCTTCAGCGCCCGGCTGTACAGCAAGTAAGCCTCCGGCGCACCTGTTTCTATAAAAATACGCCAATAGTCGTTCGCGTTCATGTTCATCCCTCCGCAATTATTGTTTGCAGAAGGAGAAAATACTACACTTGGTAATTATTCGCTGTAGCCAAAATTGCGGACAAGGAAA
This sequence comes from Faecousia sp., assembly GCA_045576415.1. GTDB lineage: Bacteria > Bacillota > Clostridia > Oscillospirales > Oscillospiraceae > Faecousia. The sequence goes on from JAZNGJ010000031.1 coordinate 23,929, forward strand.
TCACTGTCCCGCCAGTTCTCCTTGACCTTGACCCAAGTAGTCAGAAACACCTTGGTTCCCATGAACTTTTCGCAGTCATTTCTTGCCATTGTGGAGATCTTCTTCAGCATAGCACCCTGCTTACCAATGATAATGCCCTTATGGCTGGCTTTTTCACAGTAAATCGTGGCATCGATATCGATAATGCCGCTGTCCCGCTCGGAAATCTTCGTAATTTCCACAGCGGTGCCGTGGGGGATTTCCCGGTCAAGGCACCACAAAAGCTTTTCCCGGATGATCTCCGCCATGACCTGCCGCTCCGGCTGGTCAGTGGTCACATCCTCATCAAAGAGGAAGGGGCTCTCCTGCGCATATTTTTCACATTCCGCCAGAAGCGCATCCACTCCGTCACCTGTCTTTGCTGAAATGGGAATGATAGCAGCAAATTCTGCCGCCTGTGAATAAACGGCAATAACCTCCAGCAGGGCTTCCTTTTCCACGGTATCGATCTTATTAATGGCCAGCACAGCAGGGCACTTACTGCCCTTGATCTTTTCGATCAAGCCTTCTTCCTGCGGGCCGATGGAAGCGATAGGTTCTACAACCAAAATCGTCAGATCCACATCCGCGATGGATTCCCGGGCGACATTGACCATGTAATCACCCAGCTTGGTACGGGCACGGTGGTAGCCGCGTGAATCCACAAAAACGAACTGGGTATCCTCCCGGGTCAGGATACCGCAGATCCGGTTCCGGGTGGTCTGGGGCTTATTGGAAACGATGGCGATCTTTTCGCCAACAAGGTAATTGGTCAGCGTGGACTTGCCCACATTGGGCCGTCCGGCAATGGTGATCATTGCGGTCTTTGTATTCATATGTGAAACTCCTTATTCTCTTTTCATGCCGGGAATCGCGGCGGCGATGGCCTCTTCCCTTGCCCGCATTTGCGCTTTCTGTGCCCCTTCATCCAGATGGTCATAGCCAAGAAGATGGAGCATGGAATGGATCGTTAAGTAACCCACTTCCCTTTTAACCGAGTGGCCGAACTCTTTCGCCTGTGCGACTGCGCGCTCCAGAGAAATGCACATATCACCCAGTGGGCATAAACCGGTCTCAAAATCCAGATATTCCTCCCAATCCTCCGGCGGATTACCGGCTTCCAGCTGAAACATGGGGAAGCTGAGCACATCCGTAGGCTTGTCAATATTTCTGCTGGCCTTGTTGATGGCGTGGATACCGCGGTCATTGGTCACCAGCACATTGATCTCACAAGCCGCCTCGATCCCCTCAGCCGCGAGGGTTGCTTCCACACACTTGCTGATGATGGAAGCGACAATGGGCTGCCGCAGGGTGAAGCATTCAAATGTCATATTGATCTTATTTGCCATGTTCTTTCTTCCTCTGATAATTTCCTTTAGAATTGTATGCCGTTTTCGGGGCCTCCGGCTTTTTGTCAGCCTTTTCATAAGCATTGATGATCTGCTGCACCAGTGCGTGGCGCACCACATCCGCAGATGTCAGGCGGCAGATGGCTATATCCTTGACATCTTCCAGCACCCGAACCGCATCCTTTAGACCGGAGATCTTGTCTTCCGGCAGATCGATCTGTGTCACGTCACCGGTGATGACGATCTTAGAGCCAAAGCCCAAACGGGTCAGGAACATCTTCATCTGTTCCCGGGTGGTATTTTGTGCTTCATCCAGAATGATGAAGCTGTCATCCAGCGTACGGCCTCTCATATAGGCAAGAGGCGCCACTTCGATGGAGCCGCGCTCCTGATACTTCTGAAAGGTTTCCGGGCCCAGCATATCGTACAGTGCGTCATACAGCGGCCGCAGATAAGGGTCAACCTTGTTCTGCAGGTCGCCGGGCAGGAAGCCCAACCGCTCACCGGCTTCCACGGCAGGTCTCGTCAGAATAATGCGGTTGACTGTCCGTTCCCGGAAGGCCGCAACCGCAGCCGCAACGGCAAGATATGTCTTACCTGTGCCGGCAGGGCCAACGCCGATGGTAATGGTATTGGACTGAATTGCCTTCATGTAGGTCTGCTGACCCACTGTCTTTGCCTTGATGGGTTTGCCCTTTGCCGTGATGCAGACCACATCCTTAGCCATTTTCGCAACCAGCTCTTCATTGCCTTCCTGAACGAGCGTAATCAGATACCGAACACACTGTTCGTCAATTGACTCTCCTTTGGCAGCAAGGGAAAGCAATCCTTCCAGTGTCCGAACAGCTTTGTCGGCAGCTTCTTCTTCGCCCGAAATCTTCAGTTCCGTTCCCCGATTGACGATCGTGACATTCAGTGCCTGCTCAATACGCCTGATATTTTCATCAAAGGATCCAAACACGCTGATCAGATCCTCCACGCGCTCCGCGTTTACTGTTCTCTCAGTCAAATTTCCCATTTGGTTTAATAATCTCCTCTTTTTGAATCCTGCCGATCATTTCGTGGCAGGCATATTTCCCATCCAGGCAAACAATTCCATCCTGCAGGATCAATGCTTCATTCGCTGACAAGATCTGTCCGGCGATCATCTGTCCGCCGAGATAACCGGCAGCAAATTCCGTCAGCTGCTGCTCCAGCAGCTCCTGCGGCACAGCAGATGCGGAATAATCACAGTATTTCCAGACTTCCGTCACAAGTGTCACAGGCAGAACAAACCCACCCGGAAGTGTCAAACTTTTTTCTAAAACCATTTTATCACAACTGCTGTCCAAAATTCCACTGTCTTTGTAGAAATTTATACGTTTTTTTCCGACTATCAGGCTGTATTTTTTTATTTCCCGGATTTGCGCGGTCTTAAAGCTGTATTCTGTTGGTGTAAGTGCAGAAACTGCCCGCTCTGTTCTTGCATAAACCTCACCCTCTGCTCGGCACGCGCGGATAGAAAAACCGCAGTCCGTATAGCCGGAGATCAGCAGCTGCCCCGCCTTGACTGCCTGTCCGGCAGAACAGACTGCATTCCCACGGGTTACCGTGCAGGACTGGATCAATCCGTCGCAGGCCGCAACGATACTGCAGACCCCTCCGCTCTGTTGGGTCTGCTTTCCGCTTTCCCTCTCCCGGACGGATATTGTAGCGACACAGCCGCTGGTATTGACGCCGGCCCACTGCAGCTGGGGCAATGCTTCCAACAGCGCATTCTTAACCTTTTCACTGCGAACATCACGCCGGGATGCGCCAAAACACATTCCGCAGTCAGCCGCCTTCTCCAATATCAGTTTATCCGGGATAGCTGCGTTTCCTTCCACGCGGAAAAACCAGATCCTTGTAGGAATCGCAAAGCTGAGTATGATAAGCAACAAAACCCCAACCAGCAGAACAGGTCTTCCCGCCAGGCGCTTTCCAGTCCAGTATGCGCCTCGCCTCTGCAGCAGCTTGACGCTGTCCCCTCGTTTTTCCAGAAGCCTTCTCATCCGCTTCAGTTCTTGACGGCGAAGCAGAACTTCAACCGTCAAATCGTTCTTGCTGACCGTCTTGTATACCGGAATTCCGGCATTGTGCAGTGCTGTCAGCACGCCGGCAACATCGGCACTGGTTATCTCCACAAGAACCATACCGTTCAGCGACCGCCAAAATCCCATCAGCAGCGCCCCCTGATCAATTGAACGGCGTCCACCCGTCCGGAAATCACAAGCTGTCCTCTCGTCATGCGGGCAAGCTCCAATCCGCTGCCGCAAATGCAAACCTGCCCATATTTCACTTTCACCCGGATGGTTTGGGATCCATATTCAATGACACCGCGGTGATTCTCGATCAATACGCGTCTTTCCCCCGCGATCTCGATCAGCGGCAGACCCGGAATCGGTTCATCCTGCAGGTCCGCTGCATTGGTGATCTGCTCCATGAAGCCTTTTTTATTTCCCATAGCACAACCTCCTTTGCAAAAGCATATGAACTGCCAGTGATGTTCTTTCCATCGGATGCATAGATTCTTTTGAGGTGATGGATTGTGAAACACAGGATCCGGACAGGCGTAGCCGCCTCCATCGGTATGCTGCTTCTGATACTGGACACAAAGACGGCGCTATACGGCGCAAACGAAGGAATACACCTTTGCTTGATGACGGTGATACCGTCGCTGCTTCCCTTTATTTTTCTGTCAAATCTTCTGACATCCGCATTGTCCGGCACAAAATTGCCAATTCTGCGGATCTTCGGCCGTTGTATGCGTATGCCATATGGCAGCGAATCCCTGTTTCTCATCGGCGCGCTGGGCGGTTATCCAACAGGCGCGCAGGCAGTATCCACAGCATACCATAGCGGCCAGCTCACAAAAACCGATGCCCGGCGGCTGCTTGGCTTTTGCAGCAATGCCGGACCATCCTTCCTCTTCGGGATCACTGCGGCACAATTTCCGGATGCACTGACGCCATGGTTTCTTTGGCTGGTTCATCTGCTATCTGCGTTTGCAACCGGGATTATCCTGCCCGGCTGCAGCCGCTCGGAAGCCGCGTTGCAGCAAGGAAGGACTCTAACTTTAGTGGAGTCACTGCGAAGAAGCATCGTAGTTATGGCTCAGATCTGCGCATGGATCATCCTTTTCCGTGTCATTCTTGCCTTTTTGAACCGTTGGTTTCTTTGGCTTCTCGGTAATGACACCCAGATCATGATTACCGGTCTGGCAGAACTGTCCCTTGGCTGCACTTCCCTTTCCGGGATCCATTGTCAGGGTCTGCGATTTATCGTCACCGCTGCATTACTGGGCTTCGGAGGGCAGTGTGTAATGATGCAGACCGCCTCTGCCGTTGGATCTTTGGGGCTCGGAATGTACATTCCGGGTAAGATCATACAGTGCTGCATCAGTATCGTATTGGCCGGTTTCCTGCAGAAACTGCTGTACTTGCCGGATCAGCAAGTGGATCTTCATCCATTATTTTACCTGATCCTTCTATCAATACCTGCTGTAATCGTTTTTCTTCTGCAAAAAAAGCAAAAAAGATGTAGCAATCCGCAGCTGCTTGCTGTATAATAACAGCACAGATTGAGTTTGGAGACATTTGCCATGATTTTCCGAAAAAAGATCCAAAAATCCTGCACATACTGCGCTTACGGTGTTAAGCTGGACGAAGAGCAGATCCTTTGCTCAAAGCGGGGTACTATGCCCGCGGAAGGCAAATGCAGAAAATTTACCTATGATCCCTGCAAGCGCACACCGCCCAGACCCAAGGCGCTGGATTTTGAAAAGTACGATTCCGAAGATTTCTCGTTATAAAAAGGAACCCCGCTTGGGGTTCCTTTTTTGTTTCATATGCTTGACATCGAAAACAGGAGGTGCTCAAGTCGGATAACATCCGCTTCCGAGTCAGCGGATCATGTCCAAAAAATCGTCCTCTGAGAGAATGGGAATTCCCAGTTCCCGTGCCTTGCGTTCTTTTGAGCCGGCATTTTCGCCGACGACCACATAAGTGGTCTTTTTGGATACTGAACCGGCAGCCTTGCCGCCGAAAAGTTCGATCTTTTCAGTTGCCTCATCCCGGGTGAATTTACTCAATGCGCCCGTCAGCACAAATGTCATACCAGCAAAGCGGTTATCCGTAACCGCACGCTTGCTTTCAAAATTAACACCTGCAGCACGGAGCTTCTCAATCAAATGCCGGGATTGCATCTGAGCGAACCAATCGGCAATATTCTGGGCGGTTACATCCCCTACATCCGGTATTTCCTTCAGTTCATCCACAGTCGCATTTGCAAGAGCATCCAAGCTGCCGAAAGCCGCCGCCAAAACCTTGCCGGTTTTCGCACCGACCTGCCGGATACCAAGGGCATAAATCAGACGGCTCAGATCCTGCTGCTTGCTTGCTTCTATGGCGGCAAGCAGCTTTTTCGCTGCCACATCGCCCTTTTGCCACAGGCTCTTCATTTCCTCCAAGGTAAGGAAGTAGATATCGGCTGGAGACCGGATCAGATTCTTTTCGATCAAAGAATCCACAACCGACGCGCCAAGACCTTCGATGTCCATAGCATCGCGGCTGACAAAGTGGGCAATATTCCGGCTCAGTTGAGCAGGGCATTCCGCACCGGTGCAGCGCAGAAATGCACCGTCTTCATCCTTCACAGTCGGCGCACCGCAAACAGGACAGCAGCAAGGAAGCCGGTAGGCCACAGCATCAGCCGGACGCTTGGCAAAATCCACTTCCAATATTTCCGGAATGATCTCACCGGCTTTGCGGATCAGAACCGTATCTCCAATGCGAATGTCCCGCTGATCGATGAAATCCTGATTGTGCAGAGTCGCATTGGTAACCGTAGTACCCGCAAGGCGTACCGGCTTGACCACTGCCTTGGGCGTCAGCACGCCGGTCCTGCCAACCTGCACAACGATATCCTCCACAACGGTAGGCTTGATCTCCGGAGGATACTTGTAAGCGACTGCCCATTTGGGAAACTTTGCGGTCTGACCCATTCTTTGCCGCTGGTCAAGGTCATTGACCTTAATAACAGCACCGTCAATATCACAGGCAAGCATTTCCCGGTTCTCATTGATGGCCATAACGTGATCCACGATTTCATCCGAATTGTGCAGCACTTCAAAGGGGATCACCTTGAACCGAAGCTGCTGCAGCAGCTTCAGAGAATCGGCATGGTTCTCAAATTCGATCCCCTCAGCAAGCTGGACATTGAAGACAAGGATATCCAAACCGCGGGATGCAGCGATCTTTGGATCCAACTGTCGCAGAGAGCCGGCTGCCGCATTACGGGGGTTCGCGAACAGCGCCTTTCCCTCCGCCTCCTGCCGTTCGTTCAGCGCCTCAAAACTCTTCTTCGGCATATAGACCTCGCCGCGGACGATCAGTCGGGCAGGGGCATTCTCCAGCTGCATAGGGATAGAGCGAATTGTCTTCAGATTCTCGGTCACATCCTCGCCCACAACACCGTCACCCCGGGTAGCACCCCGAACAAAGCGTCCGTTCTCGTATTCAAGGGCAACGGACAGGCCGTCGATTTTCGGCTCAACAGAAAAAAGGGCATCCGGAAACTGCTCCAGTGTCTTTTCCAGGAAATCCCGAAGCTCTTCCGGAGAAAATACATCCTGCAAACTCATAAGCGGCACAGGATGAGTATGCTTTTCAAATTTGCTCAGCGCCTCACCGCCCACACGCTGGGTCGGCGAATCCGTGCGGATCAAAGAGGGGTTGTCATGCTCCAGATCCTCCAGTTCCCGCAGCAGACGGTCATATTCAAAGTCCGGCATCTTAGGATCATCCAGCACATAGTAACGGTAATTCGCATCCGTCAGGATCTTTGTCAGTTCTTCAATTCTCTCTCTTGGGTCCATGATTATCCTCCGGTCTGAAAGAAAGTGTCCGGCACCTGCCCGACGATAATGGTTTCCGCAACAACCACCTGGCTGCTGACAGTGAAGCTTTCCGTGCGTCCCAGCACGAGGATCGCCACATCCACGCTGACATTCATGGTCAGCTGCTGCAGCGTCTGATTGATCCCGGCTTCCGTAAAGCGACTTTCAAAGCCGGCATCCGAGTTACGGATGGAAATGATATGCACCGGAATTCCGGGGCCTCTGCCGGACAATATCTCCGGCAAAAACAGGCTGCCCAGCGGGATGCCCAGATCATCCGTGTCCAGCGCAAGGATCTCATCATTGATGATGTTCAAAATACTGGTTTTTAACCGATTGACCTCGCTCATATTGGTTTTCAGCGCGGTGATCCGCCCGTTGAGGTCCTTCTCAAAATACACGATCCGGTCATACTGAATATTTCCGATCTCGATCTGCTTATCAATGGCATCATTGATAAGGTCAGACGTGGAATTTCGGATCTGGGTTTCTGCCAAGGAGCGGATGGTGCCATGATAACGGCTGCGAAATACAACCAGCAGCACACCGCTCAGCAGCAGCAAAACCAATATGATCCGCAATAGTTTTCTGAACCACCGCCGCATAGCATCACCTCTTGAGATCCTATGCGGCAAAGTAGAAAAAATTACAGTTTTTTCATGTGAACGGAAGCCGTTTTGGCCATAAGCTTTTTGGTTCCGATCTCATCAAACGCAATTTCCAGCAGCGCGTCGCCACCCATTTTCATGACCGACAGCACTAAGCCCTTTCCAAACGCCGCATGCTGCACCATATCGCCCTTGTTGAGGTCCAGATACGCAGCCTTCGGGGTTGCTGTAGCAGTACTGGACAAGGCAGTTTTCGGAACAGCCTTGCGGTAGGTTGGAAAATCATCCGCGCCCCGACCGTACTGCGCGTAAGATCCTTCAAAGCCAAAGGACGAGGATCTTTGCTGCGGAGCAACATAGCCGCCCTTGCGCTCGATCTCGTTTTCCGGAAGCTCCCGCAGGAAGCGGGAAGCGATGGCAGCAGAAGTTCGGCCGTAAAGCATGCGCTGTCTGGCGTGACTGATGGTCAGATTCTCCTTTGCTCTTGTGATGGCAACATAGCAAAGCCGGCGTTCTTCCTCCATCTCTTCCCGGTCGCCGATGGCACGCATACCGGGAAATAGGCCATCTTCAAAGCCCACAAGGAACACATGGGGAAATTCCAGGCCTTTGGATGCGTGCATCGTCATCATAACCACGGCATCGTCGCCCTCATTGTACTGCTCAATATCCGTATAAAGAGCGATCTCTTCCAAAAATCCGGCAAGTGTTGGCTGCGGCTCATTCTCCATGTAGGCGTGAATGCTGGATTTCAGTTCTCGGATATTCTCCAGGCGGCCACGGTTTTCTTCCGTGTCCTTTGCCTGCAGCATGTCCACATAGCCGGTGCGCAGCATTACTTCCTCATAAAAATCCGGAAGGCTCATGCCATCGTCCAAAAGGCCGGCCAAGCCTTCGATCAGCGCCGTAAACTGCAGGAATTTCTGCGCAGGCTTCTCCAGCGGTCCGTAAGAAAACGGATCTGAGATCACGCTGTATAAAGGCATACCCTCCGCCTGCGCAAGTCGGTCAGCTGTTTCCACTGACTTCGCTCCCAGTCCTCTGGGCGGATTATTGATGATCCGCTTCAGCCGCAGATCATCCGCACGGTTGTGGATGACGCACAGATAGGCAAGCATATCCTTAACTTCCGCGCGGTCAAAGAACCGGGTGCCGCCAATGACCCTGTAGGGAATGCCGTTGCGCTTCATGGCATATTCCAGAGCGTTTGACTGGGCGTTGGTACGATATAAAATGGCATAATCCCGGAAATTTTTACCCCGGGAGCGCTTCATGATCTGACCCGCGACAAAGGAAGCCTCCGCCCCTTCATCAGCAGCTTCGTAGACCGTAACCGGCTGACCGGCATCATTTGCCGTCCACAGGCGCTTGCCTTTTCTGCCGAGATTATGGGCAATGACCGCATTTGCGGCATTTAAGATAGACTGGGTAGAACGGTAGTTCTGCTCCAAGCGGATCACCCTTGCGCCGCGGTACTGTTTTTCAAAGCTGAGTATGTTCTCAATTGTGGCGCCGCGGAAGCGGTAAATGCTCTGATCGTCGTCACCTACAACGCAGATATTTTCGTATCTGCCGGCCAGCAGACTGGTCAAAAGGTATTGCAGGTGGTTGGTATCCTGATACTCATCCACAAGCACATAGCGGAATTTACGCTGATAATAGGCGCGCACATCCTCATGCTCCTGCAAAAGCCTTACTGTCAGCAGAATGATATCATCAAAATCAACGGCATTATTCTCCTTCAGCTGGCGCTGATAACGCTGATAGGCTTTTGCGATGGGAAGCATTTTCATGTCACCAAGGTTTTCCGCCCGGTCCAGCAGCTCCTCAGGCGATACCAGCTTGTCCTTCTCGCGGCTGATGATACTGAGCACATACCGGGGCGGAAAAGTCTTGTCATCCAGCCCCATGTCTTTAATGATATTCTTCATCACACGCTCAGAATCATCCGAATCATAGATCGTGAAGCTGCGGGTGTAGCCTAACCTTTCGATCTCCCTGCGCAGGATCCGGCAGCAGGCCGAGTGGAAGGTCATTGCCCAGATGTCCATAGCTTCCGGGCCAAGCTGGTCCGCAAGCCGCTCTTTCAGCTCATTGGCCGCTTTGTTGGTAAAGGTGATCGCAATAATGCTCCACGGATCCGCAGGCTCAACGGCACATAATGAGTCCGCAAGGCGACGGTCAAAATCGGACACAGGATCGCAAAGCTGCTCTAAAAACAGAACATCCTCCTCCGTAACCGTATCCGGGATTTCATCGGTATCACTTCCCCGTCCAAAGCGGATCAAATTCGCGATCCGATGGATCAGAACCGTGGTCTTGCCGCTTCCTGCGCCGGCAAGCAGCAGAAGCGGCTTCTCCGTTGTCAAAACAGCCTCCCGCTGCATATCATTCAAATTCGCAAATTGACCGGCAATATAATGCCGCCGGGCAGATAAAAACCTCTGCTTGAATTCTTCCGTCATGGCTGCACCTGTTTTCTCTGTAATGCATCCATTATACCGCATTTGCCAAAAAAGGTAAATAGGAAAATCCGCTCAAAGCAGCAATTCACGCAGCTTTGCCAGCGCCTTCTTCTCGATTCTGGATACCTGCACCTGACTGACGGATAAGACCTTTGACACCCGATCCTGAGTCAGTCCGTGAAAGTATCGCAGCTTGATGACCATTGCTTCCCGCTCCGGCAACCGCTCGATTGCCTGTCGCAAAGAGATCCGCTCTACCATTGTCTCTTCCGTTTCCGTATCCGTAAGGATATTTTCCAGGCTGAAGCCGTCCTCGCCGGTCTCCCGCTGAATGGATTCCGTGGCAGCGGTCGCCGTTTCCGCAAGAGCGATCTCTTCCGCGGAAAAGCCGGTCTGTGCGGAGATCTCCTGTATAGTCGGTTCCCTTCCCAAAGAATTGGTCAGCTGATTTCTTGCGGTTTTGATGGTTACAGCCTGCTCCTTAATGGTTCTTGATACCTTGACAGCGCCGTCATCGCGTAAAAATCTGCGGATCTCTCCGGCAATTTTGGGGACGGCATAGGTCGAGAACATGGTGCCGTATTCCAGATCAAAGCCTTCCACTGCCTTTAAAAAGCCAAGGCAGCCTAATTGGTACAAATCGTCCGCATCCGTTCCTCTGCCTAAAAACCGCTTGGCAACCGACCAGATCAAGCCGGAATTTTCCGACACCAACTGTTCACTTGCCGCCTTATCCCCTGCCTGCGAACGGCGGATCAGTTCTTCCTGTGTACTCATTGTCTGCGTTGGATCCTACGGCGCATATGTACCGTAGTGCCCTTTCCCGGCTCCGATGTCAGCTCAAAGGAAGTCATAAAGCTTTCCATAATGGTAAAGCCCATGCCGCTGCGGTCACTTCCGCCTGTGGTGTACATTGGCCGCCGTGCCTGTTCCACATCCGAAATGCCGACACCCTTGTCCTTGACAACGATATCCAGCACATTGTCCTTAAGGATCCGGCAGCGCAGAGTGATGATGCCCAGCGCCTGCGGATAGGCATGTACGATACAGTTCGTAACCGCCTCAGACACAGCTGTGCGAATATCCCCCAATTCTTCCAATGTTGGATCCAGCTGGGCCGCAAAACAGGCTACCGCCGAACGGGCAAAGGCCTCATTACAGGATTTGCTGGGGAACTCCAAAATCATAAAGTTATCGAATTTCATGATACTGCCTCCTTGATTTCTACTAATTTATCGATTCCGGATGCCCGGAAAACGCGCATTGGCTGAGCGCAGATGCCGGTAAGAACCAGTCGCCCTTCGATTTGGCTCATACTGCGCAATGCATTGATAACAACCGCAATTCCTGATGAATCCACAAAGCTAACTTCCTGAAAATCAAGGATGCATTCCTCGGGTGTGTAAGCTTCAATCTTTCCGGCAATTGCCTGAATATAGTGTTTTGCACAGTGATGATCTATCTCTCCGGTAAGTGCTACCGTTAACCGTCCATTTTCCAGAAAACTGGTGAACTGCATAATATTTCCTCCTTTGTTGGTTTCAAAGACAGTATAAGCATTTCCATGGGTAAATTCCGTCGCATTCAGCAATATAAAAAAATAACTCTCCCACGCAAATACAGAACTTGCGTGAGAGAGCAATGATTTACTTAGAGTTTCCTTAATGCGTTTTCGCTTTCTTCCAGCTGAGCAATGAGGTCTTTCGTCTTTTGAGCCTTTTCCCGTTCCGCTGCAACAACAGCCTCGGGTGCACGGGAAACAAATTTCTCATTGGAAAGCTTAGCTTCTAAAGATGCAAGGAACTTACGGTTACTCTCCAATTCCTTGGAAATGCGTTCCAGCTCCTTAGCAACATCCACAAGCTGTCC
>JAZNGJ010000032.1:0-6996 GCA_045576415.1 Faecousia sp.
AAGGAAGCAGGAGTGGTGTCCTTGGAACCCAGACCGTAACGGCCACCGCTGACGGGGATGTTCTTGCCAGCCTCGGCCAGAGCCATCACGACATCCTGGTACAGAGGTCCGCCCTGAGAGCCGGGCTCCTTGGTGCGGTCCAGAACAGCGATCTTCTTGGCGGTGGCGGGCAGAACCTTCAGCAGATGCTCGGAGCTCCAGGGGCGGTACAGGCGGACCTTCACCAGACCGACCTTCTCGCCATGAGCGTTCAGGTAGTCGATGACTTCCTCGATAACGTCGTTGACGGGGCCCATAGCAACGATGATGCGGTCAGCATCGGGAGCGCCGTAGTAGTTGAACAGCTGATAGTTGGTGCCCAGCTTCTCGTTGACCTTAGCCATGTACTTCTCCACAACTGCGGGCAGAGCGGTGTAGTACTTATTGCAGGCCTCACGGTGCTGGAAGAAGATATCGTCGTTCTCGTGAGAGCCGCGCATTGCGGGGCGCTCGGGGTTCAGGGAGTGCTTACGGAAAGCCTCAACAGCCTCCATATTGCACATTTCCTTCAGATCCTCGTAGTCCCAGATAGCGATCTTCTGGATCTCGTGGGAGGTACGGAAACCGTCGAAGAAGTTGATGAAGGGAACGCGGCCTTCGATGGAAGCCAGGTGAGCAACAGCGCCCAGATCCATAACTTCCTGCACATTGGTCTCAGCCAGCATAGCAAAACCGGTCTGACGGCAGGCGTAAACGTCGGAATGATCACCGAAGATGTTCAGAGCCTGGGTAGCAACGGTACGGGCGGAGACATGGAACACAGAGGGAAGCAGTTCGCCGGCGATCTTGTACATGTTGGGGATCATCAGCAGCAGACCCTGAGAAGCGGTGTAGGTGGTGGTCAGAGCACCGGCGGCCAGAGAGCCGTGGACGGTACCGGCAGCACCTGCTTCGGACTGCATCTCAACGACCTTGACAGTGTCGCCGAAGATGTTCTTCCGGCCGGCAGCGGACCACTGGTCCACATTGTCAGCCATGGGGGAAGAGGGGGTAATGGGGTAAATGCCAGCTACTTCTGTGAAAGCGTAGCTAACGTGGGCGGCAGCGGTATTGCCGTCCATAGTCTTGAATTTTCTTGCCAAAATGAAATACCTCCTAAAGTATTCAAATTTCGTCCTGTATATCATATCACTTTCCTTTCGATTTGTAAAGCCGAAATCCAATCCCTTTCGAGGAAAAAAGTGCATAAAAACCCCACCCGCGGCGGGGTGGGGGAAGATGTATGCATTCTGTTAATCCCGATGCGAACGAGAAAGGTCAAGAAGATTCCGTCATAAAGCGCATGGGATCTGTGATGCCGAGCTCCTTGGCTGTTTCCGAAAAATAGCGCATAAGCTCGGAAACGGATTCGCCGGAGCCGGTTGAGGCAACATAATAGACATTATCAATTTGATTCCATAATAGCCAGCGGTCAAGGGAAGGAGAACTGTACACATTGAAGTAGGTGTCGAAAGGACCATCTTCTCCGGCCTTGCGGGTAACGGAGGCACCATAATAAAGCTTGGTATAATCCCTTCTATTCCAGGTGGATCCGAGGCCAATATAGGAGTCAAAATCAGAGACCTCAAAGGAAAAATTAGAGTCCCGGAACAGATAATCATCCGCTGAGGCCTGAATATGGAGAGAAACTGTGCCCAGTACATTACCGTCCGCATCCAGTTTTACAGCGTCCATTGTCTGATCTATTTTGGTAGTACGGGGCAGTGCGCCCAGTAAGACCGCCAGAGAGATCAGAGTGATGGCAATGATGACAAGAAAATATTTCCATTTAGCCATGGGGATTCCTCCTTTCAAGTGGGGGAGTTGTTGTGATTTGCAAATTCTTGTGCAGTTATACCATGGGCGTTCACTCCTTGCTGCTGAGCAGTCGCAATATTGTTGTAAAAATAATATCACAAGATTGCTTTTGTGTCAAAGGCAATGTGTTTGTAAAATGTGAACAAACTGTAAATAACAAATTATAAAATATGTGATAACTTTCAAAAACGAGCGTCCCGTGCGACTGACTTTTTGCGGATAAGATAAAACCTTTTCCTGCACAGGGGAGGCTTTGGTGGGGGGGTACCATAGACCCCGCTTGAAAAACACTTGTCATTTTCTCATAAATGCGCTACAATGTTCTAAAATGGGTGAAAAGGGGCGAAATGCATGATCTGCAGCATAAGGACCTTGGGCATCACCGGCATCCGCGGCTGCGCGGTGACGGCGGAGTGCTATATTTCCAACGGCCTGCCGGGTTTTGATATCGTAGGCTTGCCCGATGCGGCAGTCAAGGAAGCCCGGGAGCGCGTCCGCGCCGCGGCAAAGAATTCCGGCATGACCTTTCCCGCCAGCCGGATCACGGTAAATCTCGCTCCTGCCAATCTGAAAAAGACCGGTACTCACTATGATCTTCCTATCCTTTTGAGCATCCTGTGTGCTTCCGGCAGCGCCCGCAAGCCGAAATCCACCAGTGCATTTATCGGTGAAGTCAGTCTGGACGGCCAGCTGCGGCCGGTCAACGGCGTGCTTCCCATGGCACTGGCGGCTAAGCGCGAGGGTGTCAAGGCACTGTTTGTGCCCTATGAGAACGCTGCGGAAGCCACCTTGGCAAGAGGCCCTGCTGTGTACGGCATTCGTACGGTGAAGGAACTGACAGAAGCCCTCAACGGCGAGCGGGTTATGGAGCCGGAGCCTTTGTGGGAGCCAACGCAGGCAGAGGGCATGGCGGCGGACTTTAAGGATGTGCTGGGACAGGAAAATGTCAAACGCGCCCTTGAGGTGGCGGCAGCCGGCAGCCACAATGTGCTGCTTATCGGCCCGCCCGGTTCTGGCAAAAGCATGCTCAGTAAGCGGCTTCCCTCAATCCTGCCGGATATGACGTGGGAGGAATCGCTGGAAGTGACCCAGATCTATTGCGTCATGGGACTTCTGACCGCCAAAGAGCCACTGCTGACTCGACGGCCTTTCCGCTCTCCCCACCACACCATTTCCAATGCCGGCCTTGCCGGCGGCGGCAGCAATCCCAAGCCCGGTGAGATCTCCATGGCCCACAAAGGCGTTCTCTTTTTGGATGAATTGCCGGAGTTCCGGAAGGACACACTGGATATGATGCGCCAGCCACTGGAAGATGGCACGGTTACCATTTCCCGGGTGTCCGGCGCGGTGACGTATCCGGCGGAATTCATGCTGGTCTGCGCCATGAATCCCTGCAAATGCGGCTGGTACGGCGATCCGTCCGGCAAATGCACCTGCTCCGACCGGGCAGTAACGGAGTACCGCAGCCGTATTTCGGGACCGTTGCTGGATCGCATCGATATCGTGGTGGAAGTGCCTGCGGTGCATTTTGAGGATCTGCGCGCTCGTGCCGAGGCAGAGCCGTCTGCGAATGTGCGAAGCCGGGTAAATGCCGCCAGAGAGATTCAGCACAAGCGGTTTTCAAGCGACGGCAATCTGTGCAATGCCAGGATGGGTCCCGATGAAATGCGCAAATTCTGCGAGCTGGATGAAGTTTGTGCGGATCTCATGAAGCAGGCCTTTGATGCCATGAATCTGACAGCCAGATCCTATGACCGTATCTTAAAAGTCGCCAGAACCGTTGCGGATCTGGATGGCTGCGAACATATTGAACCCCAGCACCTTGCGGAGGCGATCCAGTACCGTGCGGTGAATCTGGGAAATCGATAAAGTGAGGAAACGAAATGAAGGAAATTTTTCTTTTGAAGTTGGGCGAGATCGTCCTGAAGGGCGCCAATAAGCGCCAGTTTGAAAGCAAGCTGCGGCAGAATGTCCGCCGCCGTATGAAATCCTACGGCAATTTTGATGTGTATCTGATGCAGTCCACCCTCTATGTAGAGCCAATGGACGAAGAATGCGATGTGGATGGCGCATGGGAAGCCTGCCGCAGCGTTTTCGGTGTGGTGAGCCTCTGCCGCTGCCGTCCCTGCGAGAAGAATCTGGATGCCATCTTTGATGCCATCGAGAATTAACTGGGCGACGATCTGGACTGCGCCAAGTCCTTTAAGGTCGAATCCAAGCGGTCTGATAAGCAGTTCCCTCTGAACTCCATCCAGCTTTCCCAGGAGATCGGCGGGCGGCTGGCAGAAGCCCATCCCGATGTGGCGGTAGATGTCCGTCACCCGGATTACACGGTCTATGTGGAAGTCCGGGATCTGGCAGCCTATGTCCACGGACCTGCCGAGCCCGGTGCCGGCGGTTTGCCTACCGGCGTGGGTGGACGGGCTATGTGCCTGCTCAGTGGCGGCATTGATTCTCCCGTTGCTGCCTATATGATCGCCAAGCGGGGCGTGGAGATCGAGTGCGTCCACTTCTTCTCCTATCCTTATACCTCTCAGCTTGCCAAGGATAAGGTCATTGAGCTTGCCCGGCTTGTGTCCCGCTACTGCGGCAAGATGACCGTAAATATTGTTTCCTTTACGGAAATTCAGGAAGCCATCCGGGACAATTGCTCCGAAGAGTTCTTTACCCTGATCATGCGCCGGTTTATGATGGAAATTTCTCAGAGAATTGCCAAGCAGGATGGCTGCGGCGCGCTGATCACCGGCGAGAATTTGGGTCAGGTGGCATCCCAGACCATGGAGGCCATGGCAGTCACCGGCGCGGTGGTAGACATGCCCATTTTCATGCCGCTGGTGGGCATGGACAAGGAAGAGATCGTCACCATTGCCCGGAAGATCGGTACTTTGGACACCTCTATTCTGCCTTATGAGGATTGCTGCACGGTCTTTACGCCCAAGCATCCCAAGACCAAGCCCACTTTGGGTCAGCTCTTGAATGCGGAAAAAAGTCTGGATCGGGAAGCGCTTATGGCACGGGCACTGGAAAATGTGGAAAAGGTTACGGTGAAATACCATGACGAGCCCGGCATCTGAGGCGCTTTCTGCCCTCAATGGCAAAACCCTTGCCACAGCGGAAAGCTGCACCGGCGGTATGATCGGCGAATTGCTGACGGCGGTACCGGGCAGCTCCGCGGTCTATAAAGGCGGCATTATCAGCTACTGGAGCCAGATCAAGCAGTCCCTGCTGGGGGTAGATGGGGAAGCGCTTCGGAGATTCGGAGCGGTTTCCGCACCAGTTGCCGAAGCTATGGCTCTCGGCGCGCGAAAAGCGCTGGACAGTGATGTGGCAGTGTCCGTTACGGGCCTTGCCGGCCCCGGAGGGGATGAATTCGGCAACATCGTGGGTACTGTGTTCATCGGCTACGCGGATGCGGAAAAGTCCATTGTCCAAGAGTGCCACTTCTCCGGTGACCGGGAAGCGGTACGCCGGCAGGCGGCACATACGGCGCTGGAAATGGTCATAAAAAATTGCAAATAAATGCTTGACAATGTATAACCCCTGTGCTATAATGCACGGGTAATAAAGAAGGCTGAACATCCGCCTCACCGTAAGCACTATGTGAAACGGTACATATTCCACCTTCCCTAAGGGGATTCTGTGCGAATTATGCGGATGCTTCGGCATCCGCTTTTTTGTTGTAAAATGGAGGTGCTTACCATCGCTAAATTAGATCATCAGCTCAATGAGGAGATCCGCGATAAGGAGATCCGTCTGATCGGTGCCGACGGTGCCCAGCTGGGTATCGTGTCTGCTGACGAAGCCAATGCTATGGCAGAAGAGCAGGGTATGGATCTGGTGAAGATCTCTCCCAATGCCGTTCCCCCCGTCTGTAAGATCATGGACTATTCCAAATTCTGCTACGACCAGAAGAAGCGGGAGAAGGATGCCAAGAAGAATCAGAAGGTCGTGGAAGTCAAGGAGATCCGCATGAGTCCCGGCATTGACACCAATGACTTCAATACCAAGGTCAAGGCTGCCCAGAAATTCCTGGCAGACGGAAACCGCGTCAAAGTCAGTGTCCGTTTCCGCGGCCGTGAAATGGCTCATACCAATCTGGGTGAGAAGCTGCTGATGGACTTCGCTGATGCCTGTTCGGAGATCGCCGGCATGGAAAAGAATCCCAAGCTGGAAGGCCGTTTCATGGCGATGTTTTTAACCCCCAAGAATAGCAAGTAAGCATATTATTAACGAAAGATACGGAAGGAGATCACCCACTATGCCCAAGCTGAAAACCCATAGCGGTGCCAAGAAGAGATTCAACCTGACCAAGACCGGCAAGGTTAAGAGAGCTCACGCTTACAAGA
Organism: Faecousia sp.; assembly: GCA_045576415.1. Taxonomy (GTDB): domain Bacteria; phylum Bacillota; class Clostridia; order Oscillospirales; family Oscillospiraceae; genus Faecousia. The sequence goes on from JAZNGJ010000032.1 coordinate 6,183, forward strand.
GCCACATCCTCACTAAGAAGACCACCAAGCGTACCCGTCATCTGCGCGCTACCGCTTATGCCGATGTGACCAACATCGACGCAATCAAGAAGATGATTCCGTACAAGTAAGGCTAGAATAGGAGGATACGAAAAATGGCAAGAGTTAAAGGCGCGATGATGACGCGCAAGAGAAGAAATGCTACCCTGAAGCTGGCCAAGGGCTACTGGGGTTCTAAGTCCAAGCACTTTAAGATGGCCAAGCAGCAGGTCATGAAGTCCGGCAACTACGCTTTTGCAGGCCGCAAGCTGAAGAAGCGTGACTACCGCCGCCTGTGGATCACCCGTCTGAGCGCTGCTGTTGCTCCCTACGGTCTGAACTACTCCAAGTTCATGAACGGCGTGAAAAAGGCTGGCATCGAGCTGAACCGCAAGAGCCTGTCCGAGATGGCTATCCACGATGCAGCTGCTTTTGCTGCTATCGTTGAGAAGGCTAAGGCTGCTCTGTAATTGAGTTTTGCAATTAAGACCCTCCCGGTTCCGGCAGGGTCTTTTTGCTGAGGAGGTGACCAAAATGGAACTGGAGCACGTTGCCCAGCGGGAAGGACGGCTTTCGTCATTTCTTCTGGGGGAACTGAAAATGTCCGCCGGACTGATGAACCGGCTGAAATGGCAGGAAGCCATTTTGGTCAACGGAAAGCCGGAACATACGGATTTTGCGGTAAAGTCCGGTGATGTTATCACGGTGCTGCTGGATGAACCGGAGCCTGAGTATCCGGCAGAAAATGCGGATTTGACGATTCTGTATGAGGACAATCATTTGCTGGCTGTGGATA
>JAZNGJ010000033.1:0-5500 GCA_045576415.1 Faecousia sp.
CCTCCTGTCAAAGCGCTCGATACAGCAGCCGCCCATGTCGGGGCGGGAGGAACCGAGGCTGAACAGGGTTCGTTTGGTGATGCCCGCAAGGCAGGTGAGGACAGGGAAGTCAAAATAGAAAACCGTGTCGCAGTATTGAAGCCGGTGGGGGATGGTGCGGTTGAAATTGCCGTCTATGATCCATTGGGGCTTTTCCAGCTCATGCTGCAAAAGCAGATCAAATTCCTCTCTGGGAAGATGCTCCCACTCTCCGCGCCAGTAAAGCTTGTCCAGATGAACAAGGGGAAGCTGCAGCTTGGCTGCCAGTGCCTTTGCGAAGGTGGTCTTTCCGGCACCGGTATTGCCGATCAATAGGATCCTTTGCATCCTGTTCAGCCCTTTCTTTTGATGGACCAGTTCTATTATACCGATGAAACAGGCATTTGGTTAATGAATCTGGACAACTTGTAAAATAGATGTTATAATGGAAATACTATGCAAATTATCGGTTTATTGACAGAAAGGATGAAGAAAGAATGAGACAATACGTTGGAGAAAAACGCGGACGGCTGGAAGGCATGGACAAGGCTACCGGTCGTGCCTTATATGCTGGCGACTATCGTATGGAAAATATGCTTGAGCTGGCTCTTGTTCGTTCTGAGATCAGTCATGGCTCGGTCCACACCCTTGATGTTTCCGCCCTTCCCGAAGATGTGCTGGTCTTCACCGGAAAAGATTTCGCCGAAAATGTAGTTGCGGATATTTTCTGTGATACCCCAGTTCTGGCCTATGATAGGATCCGTTTCCGCGGGGAGCCCATTGCGATCATCGCGGCGGACACCCGGGAAAAAGCCAAGGAAGCGGCAAAACTGGTGAAGGTCGAGTACGAGTGCCTGCCCATTGTCCGCAACACAGAAGACGCCAAGGATCCCGCCCTGCCGGTGCTGCACGGGGATTCCAATCTGCTGGCAGACTTTTTCCACGAAAAAGGCGATGTAGAAAAAGCATTTGAAGAGAGTTATCTCATTGTAGAAGACGATTTTGAGACCCCCGCTCAGGATCACGGCTATATGGAGCCGGATGCCTGCTTTGCCTATGTGGAAGATGACCGTCTGATGGTCTATACCGCTTCTCAGAATGTGTTTGCCGACCGGCTCATGATCTGCCGAGCTTTGGGTTTGGCACCGGAGCAAGTGCGTGTGCGTGCTGCCTTTGTAGGCGGCGGCTTCGGCGGCAAGGACGGACATACCTGCCAGATCTACCCCAGCTTGGTCTCCTGGCTGACCAAGCGCCCGGCAAAGGTCGTTTTTGACAGAGAGGAAGTTCTGGCTTGTACCTATAAGCGCCATGGCATTAAGACCCATGTAAAAATGGGTTTCAGCAAAGAGGGAAAGATTTTGGCCTTCGACGGAAGCGCTATTTTGGATACGGGCGCTTATGCCGGCTACGGTGCCTCTGTGCACGGCCTGTTTACGGAGCACTTCCCCGGACCTTACGAAATTCCCAATGTCCGCCTGAAAACCGAAACCTACTACACCAACAAGCCCATCGCTCATGCCATGCGTGGCTTTGGCGCGCCTCAGGGTGCTTTCGCAACTGAATCCATTATCAGCCGTGCCGTTGCGCAGCTGGGTTTGGATCCCATCGGCATGCGTTTGGATAATGCGCTGGTGCAGGGCTCTGTGGGTGCTTTGGGGCAGCCCATGGATCATTGCGTCGGCCTGCGGGAAGCGCTGAAATTGGTGCAGGAATCCGATTTGTGGAAAGAACGGGAATCCAACACCGATCCTTATGTGGGTTACGGTGTGGCCGGTGGTTTCTTGAGCTGCGGTCTAGGTCAGAAGATTCCCGACAATGCGAAAGTATCCGTGCGGGAGCGGGAAGACGGCGGTTTTGACATTGGCTGCGGTCTGGTAGATATCGGTCAGGGCAGCACCACGGCGCTGGCAGCCATGGCGGCAGACCTTTTGGAAACTGATATTGAAAACATCCATATGATCATGGCGGATACCGACAAGACCGAAGACTGCGGCTGCACTGCAGCTTCCCGTTCTGTTTTCATTGCCGGCAATGCACTTATGGCGGCGGTAAAACAGTATAAGAAGATGAAGGAAGCAGGTCTTTCTTCCGACATAGCCATGGGCGAAGCGGCATTCCCCGAATCCTCTAAGGATCTGGGCCGCATTGGCTTCCCTCATGCCATGTACACCTTCGTGGCACAGGCAGTGAAACTGCGTGTGGATCCCATTACCGGCAGCGTATCCTTGCTGGACATCGCAGCCGCTACAGAATGCGGCAAGGTGATCAATCCCCTCGGTCTTGCAGGCCAGATCCAGGGCGGTATCGGCATGTCCATCGGTTTCTGCCTGGGCGAGGACTGTACCTGGAAAGATGGTCAGCTGATTCACAAGAATTTCGCAACTTATTTAATGCCTACTGCCTTGGATGTACCCAACATCGCAAGCTATCATGTGGACGCTTACGAAGCATCCGGTCCCATGGGTGTCAAAGGTGCCGCGGAAGTCTCCACAGTTTCCATCGCTCCCGCCATCAACGAGGCAGTTCGTCAGGCATCCGGCGCAATACTTACAAAACTGCCCTTGAGTCCGGAAGAAATTCTGAAGGCTTTGGAAGCACGCGAAGAATGTGTAGGAGGTTGATCATATGTCTATGTTTTATCAGCCGTTGACTGTAGAAGAGGCAATCACAAATTTGGCCAAGGAAAACACTATGGCCTGCGCAGGCGGAACAAACCTCTATGTGGACAGAAAACACGGAAAGTTTTTGGATAAAGATTATGTCAGTTTGGATAAACTGCAGGATTTAAAGCAGGTTATCCAGAAAGAAGATGGCTGGCATATTGGCAGTATGGTGAATTTTGCCTGCGCCGAGAAGCTGGCAATACCCGGTGCCAATTGCTTTACTATGGCCGCTGCGCAAGTAGGCGCACCGCAGATCCGCAACAGAGGTACTGTAGGCGGCAATATTGTTTCCGCATCTCCTGCTGCAGATTCTGTGCCAGCGTTGATAGCTTTGGATGCAACCGTTGTATTAAAGTCTGTGTCGGGTGAAAGAATCGTTGCTCTTTCGGAGTTTATGAAGGGCCCGGGAAGAACGGATTTAAGGTCCGGAGAGTTGATGACCGAGATCATCATTCCCACAAAAAAGGGCCATTCTGTGTTCAGTAAAGCCGGTAAGCGTAATGCCTTGGCTATTGCCATTTGCAATCAGGCTGTCTACATGGAAACCGAGCAAGGCAAGATCCAGGAAATCCGTGTGGCGCTGGGTTCTGTAGCGCCTATCGCAGTACGTGCATACCATGCAGAAGCCATACTGAAAGGAACGGAAGCATCCGCATTGGATAGCACTGAATTTAAGGTAGCGCTGAAAGAAGCACTGTTGAAAGATATTTGTCCTATCGATGATGTCCGCGCAACCAAGGAATACCGTCAGAGCGTGGCATTTCGCATGCTGATGCATAATTTGAAGCAGTTGTGGAAGGAGGAATCCGTATGTTAAGCATTCAGCTGAAAGTTAACGGAGAATTACATACGATCCAAATTGAGCCGACAGAGACCCTGCTCCATGTGCTGAGAGAAAAACTTGGCCTTACCGGAACAAAAGAGAGCTGCGGTGAAGGTGATTGCGGTGCATGTACGATCCTAGTGAACGGAAAGAGCGTCAATTCCTGTATTTATCCGGCCATTCAGGCGGATGGATGTGAGATCATGACTGTGGAAGGCGTTGAGAAGAATCCCAAGCTGGCAAGAATTCAGCAAGCGTTTGTAGATCACGGAGCTGTTCAGTGCGGCTTCTGCTCTCCCGGTATGATCATGGCGACCTGTGCTTTGCTGGATGAAATTCCGAATCCCACGGAGGAAGAAATTCGACGCGGTTTGTCCGGGAATCTTTGTAGATGCACCGGCTATCAAGCCATGGTGGATGCTGTAAAATCACTCCTTTGAATTGTTCATATTATGTTCAAATATCCATTGACAAAGATTGGGATACACTCTATAATCACAATGGCAATAATTCTAAATAAATAATAAAGAAGGGAATTATCATGAATCTTGACAAGATCTTTCATCTGAAAGAGCGCAACACCAATGTAAAGACCGAGATTGTGGCCGGTATCACCATGTTTATGACCATGGCTTACATCTTGGCAGTTAACCCCAGCATTCTGTCTGCTTCCGGCATGGATAGCGGCGCAGTCTTCACCGCAACCGCAATCGCTTCTGCGGTTGGCACCATCCTGATGGCAGTATTTTCCAACCATCCCTTTGCGCTGGCTCCCGCAATGGGTCTGAACGCCTACTTTGCTTACACTGTCGTTCTGGGCATGGGCTACAGCTGGCAGCAGGCACTGGCAGCCATTTTTGTTGAAGGTATCATCTTCATCATCCTGTCTGTTACCAACGTCCGTGAAGCAATCTTCAATGCCATCCCCACCAACCTGAAGCACGGTGTTTCTGTTGGTATCGGTTTCTTTATCACCTTCATCGGCCTGCAGAATGCTAAGATCGTTGTGAATAACGATTCCACTCTGGTCGATATGTTCTCCTTCAGCGCTTCCATCAGCGACGGCTCCTTCTCCTCTGTGGGCATCAGCGTCGTTCTGGCTCTGGTCGGTACCCTGATCACCGCTGTCTTTATGGTCAAGAAGATCAAGGGCGGCATCCTGTGGGGCGTTCTGGCTACCTGGGCACTGGGCATGATCTGCCAGCTGGCTGGTATTTATGTTCCCAACCCCGAAGCTGGTTTCTACAGCCTGTTCCCCGACTTCTCCAATGGTCTGGCAGTTCCCAGCATGGCTCCCACCTTCATGCAGATCGACTTCTCCATCATGAAGACCTTTGACTTCTTCATCATCATGTTCGCATTCCTATTTGTGGACGTGTTTGATACCATGGGCACCCTGATCGGTGTTGCTTCCCAGGCTGATCTGCTGGATAAGGATGGCAAGCTGCCCAAGGCTAAGGGCGCTATGCTGGCTGACGCAATTGCTACCACCTTCGGCGCAGCATGCGGCACTACCACTGTTACTACTTACGTTGAGTCTGCTGCAGGTGTTGCAGAAGGCGGCCGTACCGGTCTGACCGGCATCGTCACTGCAATTCTGTTCGCTCTGTCTCTGTTCCTGTCCCCCCTGTTCCTGGCAATCCCCTCCTTCGCAACTGCTCCCGCTCTGATCGTCGTGGGCTTCATGATGATGACTGCAGTTGTCAAGATCGACTTCAAGGATTACTCCGAAGCCATTCCCGCATTCATCGCAATTATGGCTATGCCCTTCCTGTACTGCATCTCTGAAGGCATCTCTCTGGGTATCATCTCCTACGTTGTCATCAATGCTTGCACCGGTAAGGAAAACAGAAAGAAGGTTACTGTCCTGATGTACATCCTGGCAGCCCTCTTCGTTCTGAAGTATATTCTGCTCTAATTAATTCCTAAAAAGCACCCTCGTAAACGAGGCTGCTTTTTGTTTTGGTGAAACTAATACAAAAACCGGTTAGACGAA
>JAZNGJ010000034.1:0-3769 GCA_045576415.1 Faecousia sp.
CGCTGCTGATCGCCTGGGTGGTCAAGTTTGCTTTCCTTGACAGCTACATCATGTGTCAGATGATGGTGAGCTACATGCAGGTGGCTCCCAATACTGTCATCACCTTTGACCTGTATTCCAAGCTGTGCGGCATCTCTTCCAAGTTCAAGGAGCTGTTTCAGAAGGGACAGGCAGAAGATCCTCAGCCTGCCTATGCCGGTGCGGCTGCTGCATCCGTTCCTGTGACGCCCGCCGCCGAGCCTGCCGCAAAGCCGGTGTTCTGCGGACAGTGCGGCACAAAAAACGAGCCGGGCACCCGCTTTTGCGGAAACTGCGGCGCACCGATGTAACAAGAATTATGACCGAACAGGAGGTTTGAACTATGAGTTGGTTGAAAAGAGAAATTGAGCGTGGCATTGGCCGTGGTATCGGCAACGCCATTGGACAGGCAGTGGGGCAGGCTGTCAAGCCTGCAGCTGACCGGGTAGCGGAAAAGACCATCACTCCCAGAGTAAACCAGGCCGCCGACACGATCAATCAGGCGGCAGGACAGCAGCCTATGCAGGGCCAGCAGGCCACAAATAATCTGACCGGCGCCCTTTTTAACTTCAAAAGCGCCATGATGAACGTGGCAAACGAGGCAGCAAAGAACATGAAAGTCTGCCCCTCCTGCGGGGAACCCACTACTGCCGATAAGACCTTCTGTCCCTCCTGCGGAGCGCAGTTACCTGAACAGACCGCCGCCGAGAGTGCCGTTTGCGCAAGCTGTGGTCACCAGAACGACGTGGGCACCAAGTTCTGTGCAGGCTGCGGAGCAAAGCTGCCCGAGCTGGGGCCCGCCGAAAAGCCAACTTGTGCAGGCTGCGGCGAGGAATTACCTGAGGGCGTTAAGTTCTGTCCTTCCTGCGGCACAAGAGTTCCCGAAGTGCAGACCGAGCCCCAGCGGAATCTCTGTCCCAACTGCGGCAAGGAAAATGCACCTGGCATGAAGTTCTGCGGTGATTGCGGGACCAAACTGTTTTAATGATGCTGTTTTGAGAATACGGAAAGGAGAAACGACCATGAAAAAACGATTTGCTTTGCTGCTTGCCCTTGTGATGGTGCTTTCTCTTGCCGCCTGCGGTGGAGGTGACGACAAAACTCCGTCGAGTGCCGAAGATAAGACCCCGGCCAGCAGCCAGCAGCAGGAGACTCCGTCTTCCGATGTTTCCCAGCCAGACAATAAGGATAACGAAACCACGGCACCCGACACGCAGCAGAGCGGTGAGGAAGAACAAGCGGATACACCCGTTCCCACTTCGGGCCTGCCTCTGGACTGGCCCGACAACGACTACACCAAGCTGGTGCCTGCTCCCGACTGCGGCGGCAAGGTGCTCACCAGTGGCGAGATCGGCGAACTCTTCGCCATCGAATTGAAGTGGGATATAGAGCAGGGGCTAACCTACGCCCAGCTCCTTGAAGATGCCGGTTTCGGTGACGACTGCGTAGAGAAGTATGAACAGTACGGCTATATTGACCGCACCGCCAACGGAGTCAACGTTCAGCTCTTGGACGTGTTCGGTGCGGCCAGCCTCAGCATTATGCCTGTTCCTGATTCCGACACCCAGCAGGGTGACGACCCCATCGACCTGAGCGGCTTCCTCGGCACAAAGACGGGCAAATTCTACAGCCGGTTTGCCGACGGCCGGATGTATATGGAATACGAGATGGAGATGGAAGGACAGATCATATCCGTCATCTCCGCCAGCGACGGGGACAGGACCTATTCTGAAACCAAAATGGGCGGTGCCAGCCTGGGCGTGAATATCATGGTCGGCGAGGATATGTATACCATCGACCACGCCAGCAAAATGGTCATAAAGATGTCCCTTCAGGCCAACGCCCAGACCATCGCCGGTGCGGTGCTGGAGGAAAGCGATGTGGATATGGGCGGCTTCAAGATCGGCACCCGGGAGATCGACGGCAAGACTTATGATACCGAGGAATTGATCGTGGATGGTGCCTCTGCCATCTACTGCTTCGACGGCGACGACCTTGCCTATATCATCAGTTCCTTTGAGGGACAGGAAGCGGTCATGAAGATTGTGGAAGCCACCGACAAGGTGGATGACAGTCTCTTCGTAATTCCAGAAGACTATACCGTGATGGAAATATAAGTAACGGAGATTTAGAAAGAAAAGTGAGGTGTCTATATGGCAAACTGCACGCAATGCGGCGCTGAACTGAAAGACGGCATTCGCTTCTGTACCGAATGCGGTGCGGCAGCGCCTGTCACGCAGGCTGCCCCAACTGTAGAACGGCCTGCGGCATCGCCAAATTCTCAGCCTCGGCCGCAGCCTGCTTCTCAGCCGGTTTATCAGGCAGCGCCGGTCTACGCCGCGTCTACCTCCGACATGCCGCCTGCGGGCAGTAAGTATGAGCTGATCACCACGGGCGGTTTTATCGGCATCATGCTTTTGATGTGTATTCCTGTTATCGGCCAGATCCTAATGATCGTCTGGGCCTGCGGCGGATGCCGCAAACTGCAGAAGCGCAATCTGGCCCGCGCAGCCCTTATCATGATGGTGGTCGCGCTGGTGATCGGTCTGATTCTGGGCTTTGCCGCAAAGAAGTTGATCAACAATGTGATGGAGGAAGCCGGTATCACACAGAGTGAAAGCAGTGGTGGCATCTTTGGTGGTCTGCTGGGCGGTGACGAAAAGGAAAAGGAATCCGGCGGTCTGCTCGGCCTGATCGGCGGTCTGGCCGGTGGAGAAGGCACCACCGGAAACAGTGAACTGGACGAATTGCAGAGGTTGCTGAACCAGCTGGAAGGACTGACCGGCGAAGACACGGGGACCGCCGAGCTGTTTGGCGAGATCGGCGAGATAAACGAGGAAGCCTCTAAAAACTCTGACGGCTGGCCTGCTGATCTGCCCGACTTTCCCAGCGGCACGATGAACGAAGTGGAAAATTATCGCACCGAGTTCAGCGGTACCACGTTGGAGGATACCAAGGCCTATATCGAAACACTCAAGGACATGGGTTATGAGTATCAGGATTTCTATGACTTTGGCATGAGCGAGGCCGATATGATGGAGTACGGCGGCTGGTGGGGATACAATGGGAAGTGGTACATATCCATCTCCCACGCCGAAGGTGTGACAACCATTGATCATGTGACCGAATTGCCGGACATGAGCGATCTGCTCGGCGAATGATTTAAATGAAGTGAGGAGGTGTGTTTTGTGGATCAGACGATTCTTGCCAGCTTCAACGTAACCATCACTTCCGCAGAAAATGCCTCCTGGCAGGGCTATGTGGAGATCAACGGTGCAAGGCATGAGTTCCGCAGTGAGCTCCAGCTTTTACATTTCGTTATGGATCATTACCCCGCGTTGCGGCCCAATATCAAATGGGATAATGAGCATAGATGAGAAAGTCTAATCTTTGTTTATGGCATCGCACGGCATGCGTTGCCCTGGCGAAGAAAGCGGGTGACTAATCCTGCAACCAGAGTTACGATCAACACGCAGATAACGTTCGAGCCTCGTTGGAGCATTCCAACGAGGCTCGATTTATGACCACAACACTCACCACAGACGCTTCCGGGATACCCTCGAACAACGGGCAAAAGAGGTCACAAGACGATATGTGTTTTTAGGCGAAAGGGTTAGAAACGGTTAAAAATCGGAACAAATTGAGGCCATGGCGGCGATGGCATTCAAGAGGTCAGCGGTTCGCTCTCACACCGCAATGGCCATGATTTTTATCCACCGTTGAAATTCGTATGTTTTTCCTACACTTGCCG
>JAZNGJ010000035.1:0-4052 GCA_045576415.1 Faecousia sp.
TGAGCTACTGGCGCATTTCTATGGAGCGGGTGACGGGAATCGGACCCGCGTATCCAGCTTGGAAGGCTGGTGTTCTACCATTGAACTACACCCGCAAGTCCATGACGGTTTCAGCTATGAAATTTTAGCACAGGAAACGCAGGATGTCAAGGCTTATTTTTTAAGATTGCCGGGATCTTGCAATAAATAACATCCGCCACCGCGCCGTCTGCGCAGCAGCATACATTCTCAAACCGGTCTGCCACCACGCCGTCAGCCGGGCAGAAGGCATAGTCCGCGCCCTCCAGCATAGTCAGGTCGTTTTCCGCATCGCCTACGCAGATGAGGATTTTTTTGCCCATATCCTTTTGCAGATCCCGGGCAGAGCGCAGCTTGCTGACACCCTTGGCGTGGATATCCACGATCTTGGTGCAGGGGTGGAAAACCTCCACCTTATCCCCGTAAAGCCGGCGGACGGTGTCGATTGCGCGGAGCATTTCCTGCTCTTCGGCTTCGCTTGCCTGATACATGGAGCTGACACTGTGGCCGGAGCAGTCGCCGTACAGCGCTGCCTTTAAGAAGGGTCCGGGAATCCGGCTGGGCGTTGCATAGCCCCATGCACAGCCGCCATTATCGCTGAAAAGCTCCCAGTGGCGGTCTTTTTTCAGGGAATAGTGGGCATCCATACCTTGGATCTCTACCAAAAGGTTCGGAAACAGCTGCTGTAGCTGCTCGGTAAAGGCATCTCCGTCCAAATCGATGGGGTAGTATTTGGTGAACGAATCGGTTTTCGGATCATAGGCGGCGCTGCCGTTGTACAGAAGCAGCGGGGCGCTGACCGGGATTTTGCCGATAAAGGCCTTGGCCATGGGGATGCTGCGGCCGGTATTGACGGTGAAAGCGCCGCCCTCGGATATGAAGTATTTAATTGCTTCAATATTGCGCCGGGGGACGGTGGAATCCGGCGCGGTCAGCGTCCGGTCGTAATCCACAGTCAGTAAAATGTCAGAGAACAGTGCCATTTAAATGATCCTCTCCAGTTTGTCCAGAACCTGCTGAAAATAATCGGGCAGCGGCGCAAAAACCATCACCGGCCGCTGGTCCCGGGGGTGACGGAAGCACAGCGCGCCTGCGTGCAGGCACTGGCTGCTTAAGCCTAGCTCCGGTTTCTTGTGTCCGTAGACAGTATCTCCCAAAATAGGGTGGCCGATGTGCGCCATATGGACACGGATCTGGTGCGTCCGCCCTGTTTCCAGCCGGCAGCGAACATGGGTATAGCCCCGGTAACGCTTCACAACTTCCCAGTGGGTCACGGCTTCCTTGCTGTTGCGCGGGGTGACGCACATTTTCTTCCGGTCACTGGGGTGCCGGCCGATGGGGGCATTGACGGTGCCGCTGTCCTCCCGGAAAGAGCCGCAGACGACTAACTCATAGGTTCGTGCCATGGTGTGATCCTTCAGCTGGGAGGCCAAAATCCGGTGAGCAAAGTCATTCTTCGCCACTGCCAGCAGGCCGGAAGTATCCTTATCGATGCGGTGGACGATGCCGGGGCGCAGCTCGCCGTTGATGCCGGAAAGGTCATCTCCCATGGCATACAGCAGCCCGTTGACCAGGGTATCATCGGTGTGACCTGCCGCCGGATGGACAACGAGACCCTTAGGCTTGTTAATGACCACCACATCCTCGTCCTCGTAGACGATGTCCAGTGCCATTTCCGTGGGCGCGATCTCCACTTCCTTGGGCTCGGGAATGGTAACGGCGATCTCGTCGCCGAGATTCAGCTTGTCATTTTTCTTTCCCGGCTTGCCGTTTCGCTGCACGCAGCCCTCTTCCAGCAGCTTTTGCGCTGCGGAGCGGGTCAGCTCCTGCACCGTGCGGGCGAGAAATGCGTCCAGCCGCTCGCCGGGAATGTCAGCAAAAAGGATCATTTCTTTCCGTCCTTCCAGAATGCCTTGTTGCAGAAGATCAGGCTTGCCATCAGTGCGATGCAGCCGCAGGTGATGAAGCTGTCAGCTACATTGAATACGGGGAACTCGATGAACTGGGTCTCGATCATATCGATCACATATCCCAGCCGCAGCCGGTCGATCATATTGCCCAGACCGCCGCCATAAATAGCAGCAATGCAGAACCACTCAAATTTGGAGAAGGGGAGCGGTTTTTTAAAGTAAGCCCAGACGATGGCGACAGTAAACAGGGCAAAGATCAGCGCAAAAAGCCACTGCTGGCCCTGCAGAATGGAAAAGGCTGCGCCGGTGTTCTGGGCGTAAGTCAGCTGCACCACGCCGGGCAGCAGGGGTACATCGGCATAGAGGGGGATATTTTCCACAACCAGAAGTTTGGTCAGCTGGTCGACTGCCACGATTCCCGCGGAAAAGAAAGCCAAGATCAAAAGAAACACAAAACATACCTCCCGTATATTTGCTTCATGATACCATGGGATCAAGGGAAAGTCAAACAAACCATAAAAAACCCGCCCCGGGTATTCCCGGGACGATGCTCAAAGAGCCGAAAGGAAATTATGCCAGAAACCGGCTGGCCTGCTGCCGGAAGTTCCGGAAACAGTCTGCGTCGCAATCGCACAGAACCGTTAAGGGGTGGGAAAAATCAAGGCTTGCCATGCCGATGAAGCCCTTGGCGTTGACGATCTGGTGATCGTTGCCGACAAACACCTCAAAAGGCTGGACCGTGGCCAAAGAAATGAACTCCCGCACTTCGGGGAAGGAGCGGATGGCAATGTTAAATTCCTGCATAACTTTGCCCTCCTGCCGCTGTACAAAGACGGAAAAACCGTGTATAATAAGAAAAATGCAAATGCTTTGCCTGTCAATTGTCCTCTATTATACCGGAAATTTTTGTTATTTTCAATTGACAGTTTGGATGATTATCACAAAACAGCAATATGGAATTTGGTGAAAATGCAATGAAAATCGGATTTTATACCTTGGGATGCAAAACAAATCAGTATGAGACCCAAGCCATGGAGCAGCTGCTCATTGCCATGGGACATACCGTGAGCGGCTTCGAAGAAGCCTGCGACGGCTATATCATCAATACCTGCTCCGTTACCGCCGTGGCGGATAAAAAGAACCGGGCGGTGATCCGCCGCTGCCGCCGGGAGAATCCCGATGCGGTCATTGGTGTCTGCGGCTGCTACAGCCAGCATGATGCAGATGCGGTGCGGGAACTGGGTGTGGATGTGCTGGGCGGCAGCGGCCAGCGGCAGGAATTTCTGCGCAATATGCTGGCTGCCATGAAAAGCCGTGCCCATCTGGAGAATCTTGACAATGCCCTGCGCCGCCGGGAATTTGAGGTGCTGCCGGCAGGCGGTCTTTCCGAGCGGACGAGAGCCATGCTGAAGGTGCAGGATGGCTGTGTCAATTTCTGCTCTTACTGCATCATCCCCTATACCCGGGGGCCGGTGCGCTCCGCGCCGCTGGAGCTGGCGGTGGCGCAGGCGAAGCAGCTGCAGGAAAAGGGATACCGGGAGATCGTCATCACCGGTATCGAGATCGCGTCCTGGGGCGTGGATCTGCCGGGAAAACCTTCTGTGCAGACCCTGATCGCGGCAGTTTGCGAGGCGGTTCCGGAATTGCGGGTGCGGCTGGGAAGTCTGGAGCCCCGGGTGATCACAAGGCAGTTCTGTGAAGCCATGGCAAAATACGAAAACCTTTGCCCCCAGTTTCATCTTTCTATGCAGAGTGGCTGCGATACGGTGCTTGCGCGGATGCGCCGGAAGTATGATACTGCCCGCTATTTTGAGAGCGTGTCCCTTTTGAAGGAATATTTCCCCGGCTGCGCCATCACAACCGATATGATCGTTGCCTTCCCCGGCGAAACCGAGGAGGAATTTGCCGAAAGTCTGGCATTTATCCGGAAGTGCGGTTTTGCGGATATGCACATTTTCCCCTATTCCCGCCGCCCCGGCACACCGGCGGACAAGATGGCCGGTCAGCACAATAACGCCACCAAGGAAGCCCGCAGCAAAGCTGCCATTGCGGTGGGGCAGGAAATGAGCCGCGACTATCGGGAATCGCTGGTTGGTTCGGTGCAGGAAGTGCTGTTTGAAGAGC
>JAZNGJ010000036.1:0-19334 GCA_045576415.1 Faecousia sp.
GTAGCCACCATTTCCTTTGTCACCATGCCGGGAGCGGAAACGCCGATGAATACATCCGCGCCTACCAGCATGTCGGCAAGGGAGCCGGCCTTCTTCTCCAGATTGGTCTGCAGAGCCATTTCTTCCTTGATCCAGTTCAGACCCTCACGGCCTTCATAGATGGCGCCCTTGCGGTCGCACATGGTGATGTTCTTAAAGCCTGCGCTCAGCAGCAGCTTGACGATGGCGATGGCGGCAGCGCCGGCACCGGAGGTGACGATCTTCACGTCTTCCTTCTTCTTGCCCACCACCTTCAGCGCGTTCTGCAGGCCTGCCAGAGTGATAACGGCGGTGCCGTGCTGGTCGTCGTGGAAGATGGGAATGTCGCACTTTTTCTTCAGCTTCCGCTCGATCTCGAAGCAGCGGGGGGCGGAAATGTCTTCCAGATTGATACCGCCGAAGGAGCCGGACATCAGATAGCCAGCGTTGACGAATTCGTCAACATCCTTGCTCTTGACGCACAGGGGGAAGGCGTCCACATCGGCAAAAGCCTTGAACAGGGCGCACTTGCCTTCCATAACGGGCATGCCGGCCTCGGGACCGATGTCGCCCAGACCCAGAACGGCGGTGCCGTCGGTGATGACGGCGCAGAGGTTGTGGCGGCGGGTCAGCTCATAGGATTTATTCACATCCTTCTGGATCTCCAGACAGGGCTGCGCGACGCCGGGGGTGTAAGCCAGAGACAGGTCATCCTTGGTCTTGCAGGGAACCTTGCAGACAACTTCAATCTTGCCGCCCCACTCACCGTGCAGGCGCAGGGATTCTTTTGCATAATCCATAATTAGTTTATTCCTTTCATATTATGTACAATCAAGCTTCAAAGGGGAACCGGTAGTCCAGACCGCACTCATCACGAAGGGCAATGAATTCTTTCTGGATGGCCTCACCCACAGGAACTCCCTTATCCTTGCGCTCCTGCCAAGCGAGCCACTCTTTTTCGCCAGCGGTGTAGATCCTCTCGGCACCAGGAGCTTTCTCGGAAGCCCGAAGGCCGCGGCAAATGCCACCGGCTGTTTTCTTGAAGGTATCCAGGCCCATGAAGAATTCGGGATTGATCACGAAGAAGAAGTGACCCAGACGGTACATTCTGTTATTGCCCTCTGCGTCCTTGCCGCTGAGTTCCTTCATGAACGGGCCGCCGGCCAATGCAGCAGAAAGGATCTCTACGATAGTTGTAAAGCCATAACCCTTGAAACCGCCGGTTTCCTCACCGATGCCGCCTACGGGCACCAGAGCACAGTTGCCTGCACGCATCTGCCGCAGAATCTCACCGGAATCGGTCATCGTGCCGCCATCCTTGGTAACAACGAGGCCTGCGGGAGTGGGCTTTCCGGAGCGTTCGTAGAACTCGATCTTGCCGTTCTGGATGGTGGAAGTGGCACAGTCAAAGTTAAAGGGGAATTCCTCATCCGTAGGCATTGTAAAAGTCAAAGGATTGGTACCCATCATGGGCTCAACACCCCAGGTAGGCGCAACAGAAGGTCTTGCATTCGTACCGGAAATGCCAATCATTCCTGCCTTCTCAGCCATAGTAGTCCAGTAGCCTGCAATACCATAGTGAGTAGAATTATAGACCGCACCGCCAGCCATACCGTAGATCTTCGCCTTTTCGATGAGCATCTCCATCATCTTGTGGCTTGCCACCATGCCCATACCGTTATTGGCATCGATGACCACTGTGGTAGGCGTTTCCTTCACAATGTCGATCTTTGTCACAGGGAGCAAAGTGCCATTCTTGATCCTGTCCAGATAGATAGGCTTGAAGCGGTTGCAGCCGTGGCTTTCAATTCCCCGGCGATCCGATTCCAGCAGAACATCCGCACAGATTTTCGCATCTTCCTCGGGAACACCGTACTTCTTGAACACATCGATCATAAAGTTGTTGATCAAATCCCACTGCACATAAGGTCTGGTTTCCATAAATAATACCTCCTAAATTTGCTTTATTATAATTACATCTTGAAACAAAAGCGACCACTATCCAGCGGCGCATCCCGGCAGGATACCCCTTTCAAAGATACCACAGCGTTTGGTTGCCTGTGGACACCGCGGCAGCGCCGCAGCCAAGGGCTTCCGTTACTTCTGCCTTGGTCTGGATCAGGCCACCGGCAATGACCGGCACGCCGCTGGAGCTGAACTTGCGGATGGCCTTGCCAATAACACCGGGCATGATCTCCATCAGATGGGGGTTGGTATTTTTCAGCATCTCATCGATGCTCTCCATTCCCTTGGAGTCCAGCGCAAAAAACCGCTGTACCGTCAGCAATCCCTGTTCCTTTGCCAAGCGGATCAGATTGGCCCGGGTGGAAATGATCCCGTCCACACCGCACTGGGCAAGATACCGGATGCCGGTCTTATCTCTCCCGATGCCCTCGGCCAGATCGATATGGATCATCACATATTTCCCTGCCTCGTGGGCCTGCTGCACCCGCTCTTTCACCGTCAGCAGATCGGCAGACAGGTAAAACAGCACCTGCACCGGGCATTGGAGCGCCTCCTGCCACTTATCGTCCCGAATCGCTGCAATCACCGGATTGCATGCCAGACACTCCTCCAGTTCATACGGCTGCACAGAAATCCCCCCAAGCAAAAAATAAACGGCAAACTACAGACGCAACACCTGCGTCTGGCAGTTTCCCGTTTCTCCAAATCTCATATTAAATGATACAACAGTTTCCCTAAAAAGTCAACTGCAATTCTTGCTGTTTTCCCTTGGAAATGCCTCAATATCCAAGTCTTTAAACGGATATACCCGCTGCCATTTCCCGTCCGCCCGTTTGATGCTGCTGCGGTGGGATGACAAAAGCCGGACAATATCATACACATCGATCCAGATCTCGGAATTGCACTCCTTCTGGCTCTCCTCAAACACCAGTTCCAGCCCGAAATGCAGATGCACTGTTTCGATATTGTTGGTATTTTCCTTGTCCGAGTATCCAGTCCTGCCCATAAAGCCGATAAGGTCTCCGGCCTGTACGATATCCCCTTCCTGCAAGCCGACCGCAAAGGGATGGTCCTTTTGCAGATGGGCATAGTAATAGTAGCGCTTAGAGTCAAAGGAACGGATGCCGATGCGCCAGCCGCCGTAGCGGTTCCAGCCCATAGCTTCCACCACACCGCCCTCCACAGCAACAATGGGCGTTCCGGCTGATCCCATCAGGTCATTTCCCAGATGCTTGCGCTGAAAGCCGAAAGAACGGCTGTTGCCGAAATCCGAGCAGTGGCTGTAACCGTAGCCGGCCGCAATGGGCGAATAGGCCTTCAATCCATAGGCCGCCTTCCACTGCCCATCCACTTCAATGGCAAAGCTGCCCAGAAGTCCGCCCAGTGCCGCAGAAAAGGACTCATGGTAGTAGTCAAAGTATTTCCCCAGATCTTTGGCAAGCTCCTTGGGACCAAGCTCCCCTTTCAGTTCATGGGCTGCTTTTTTCACAGAGGCAAGGCCGCACTTTCCGCCGGTACGGCAAGCGGCAAGCGACAAAATATCGATCCAGCTGATGTGTTTTTCCTGCTCAAAGGTATTGATATCCTGTTCCATGGCATATTTCAAAGACGCATAGGGCACAGAGAAGTCCACCCACCGGATGGGCTCCGCCCCCACAGGCATCACCATGCAGACTACCAGAATCAAACAAATCAAAATCCGCCGCTTCATCCCATTCACCTCTTGAGTAGGATGTGAAGCGGCGGAGAAACCATACCTTCCACTTATTGCAAATCCCGAACCACATCCTTTGCGATGCGGTAAATATCTTCCATGGTATTCATGGACGAGATCTGATTTTTGTAATAGCTGCTGTGGGAAACGCCCCGCAGATACCAGGCAAAATGTTTTCTTGCCTCCAGGCAGGCAATGTGTTCCCCGTGATCCTGTTCTGATAGCTCGAACTGGCGCACCGCAACAGCGATCCGGTCTTTCAGACACGGACGCTCCGGGATCGGCTCTCCTGCCAGCGCGGCTTTCGTCTGCTGGAAGATCCACGGGTCACCGAAGGTAGCTCTTCCGATCATAACTCCATCCGCACCGGTGCGCTTCAAGCAATTTACCGCCTTTTCCGCGTCCGTAATATCGCCGTTGGCAATGACCGGAATGGAAAGCTGATTTTTGACCTTGGTGATCATATCCCAATCCGCCACGCCGGTATAGAGCATGCTTCTTGTACGCCCATGGACGGCGATCATAGCAGCGCCGTGATCCTCCATCCGCTTGGTAAAGTCCAGAACATTGATAGAGCCCTTGTCCCAGCCCAGACGGCATTTCACCGTTACCGGTACCTTTACCGCTTTTGCAACTGCCGCCACGATTTCCCCTGCCAGTTCGGGGGTGCGCATCAGGCCGCAGCCGTCACCGGAATTGGCGATCTTCGGCATGGGGCAGCCCATGTTGATATCCAGAAAATCGCAGCCGGAGATCTCCAGTGCCAGCACCGCCGCTTCCGCCATGACTGCAGGGTCATTGCCGAAGATCTGGGCGCCGCAAAGGCTGCCTTCATTCTTCCGCAGCAGCTTGGCGCTTTTCTGATCCTTGTACACCAGTGCCCGGGAGGAGACCATC
Source organism: Faecousia sp. (assembly GCA_045576415.1). Taxonomy (GTDB): domain Bacteria; phylum Bacillota; class Clostridia; order Oscillospirales; family Oscillospiraceae; genus Faecousia. The sequence continues at coordinate 4,595 of JAZNGJ010000036.1, forward strand.
TCCGTTACGGTGATATTCGCCCCCAACTCCGCGCAGATCGTGCGGAACGCCCAGTCTGTCACGCCGGCCATGGGCCCCAGAACAATTGGATTATTCACTTCCAGATCGCCGATACGCATGGTTTTCCCTCTCTGTTTCTTATTCTCAGGGAATTATACCATAACCGCAACCGTTTCGCAAGTCAAAGCAGTGATGTCAGCAGCCATACCAGCCCCGTAACCACCGCTCCGCCGCAGGCCCACACCGGGCCGTAAAGGTACAGCTTTCTCCGTTTGATTCCTCTTCCGGGCCCTCTGGCAGCCATTTTCGCCTCTTTCAAAAGCTGCTCATCCGTGACACCCTTGGCATCTTCTTTCAAAATAAAGATCGCCTGCTCAAACAGCTTGGGATCCGGAGACTGCACCACGATCACCTGCTTGGATACGCCTTTTACCATACCACCGCCTCCTTTGGCGCTAGTATGCCCCACTGGAAAATCTTTCATACAAAAACCCGCCATTGCTGGCGCCTTTCCGGTTATTCCTGCTCCTTAGGGCGCTTATACCGTCCCTTAGGCTCCCATTCCGGCAGCGGCAGCCGCTGCATAGCACCGAATATCCGCTCCTTAAGATCCGGATAGGTGCTGCTGAGCTGATAAACAAGCTGCTTGATCTCCTCCCGTTTGGTTGTCTTATCCACAGGGCAGCGGTTTTCCACCACCGGCAGCGCCATACGGGACGCAAAATTATCCACCGTTTTTTCATGGATATACAGCATGGGGCGGATCTGAACGACACCCGTTCTGTCCAGATCCGTTACCGGCTGGAAGCAGCTGATGCGTCCTTCATAGATCAGTGACATCAAAAATGTCTCCACCGCATCGTCATAATGGTGTCCCAGTGCGATCTTGCGGATCCCGCGATCCAGAATTGCCTGATTCAGCGCTCCCCGGCGCATTTTGGCGCACATGGAGCAGGGATTCTTCTCTTTCCGGTGGTCGAAAATGATGGAGGCGATCTGAGTCTCCACGATGGTATAGGGCACATCAAGATCGGTGCACATCTTACGCACACCGGAATAGTCCATGCCCAGACCCATATCAATGGTCACCGCTTCCAAATCAAAATCCGAATACTGCCGCAAACCTGCCAGCAGCTGCAGCAGCACCAGCGAATCCTTACCGCCGGAAATACCAACCGCAACCGTTTCGCCCGGGGATATCATATTGTAATCCTCCACACAGCGTCGGACCAGTCCCATCAGTTTCTGCATAGTTTGATCTTCTCCTCTTTTTTAGGAAATTGGCACACGAGATTTTAAGAGCATTTTCAAGAATTCATGAGAATTTTCAAGTTTGTTCCGTATTTCATAAAAATCAGCAAAAAAGTGTTTGACATTTGATTTTGTCTGTGATATAAGTATCAAGCGATTTGAAGACATTGTACTTCATGTACGTCTGTTTGTCAAAATATTTTACCTATTGGAGGAACCCATAATGTCCACTACTCTTTTGAAGAAGGAGACCCTGGAGCGTAAGTGGTACGTTGTTGACGCTGCCGGTAAGCCCCTGGGCCGTACCGCCGTTACCGTTGCCAACCTGCTGCGCGGCAAGCACAAGGCCGACTTCACTCCCAACGTTGACTGCGGCGATTTCGTTATCGTCATCAACACCGACAAGGCTATTCTGACCGGCAAGAAGCTGGACCAGAAGAGCTACTACCGCGTATCCGGCTGGATCGGCGGCCTGAAGGAAACCAAGGCCCGCGTCATGATGGATAACCGCTCCGACTACGCTATGGAGCTGGCCGTCAAGGGCATGCTGCCCAAGAACACTCTGGGCAAGCACGCTATGACCCGCCTGCACCTGTACAAGGGCGAAGAGCATCCCCATGCCGCTCAGAAGCCGGTCGCATGGACCCTGTAATTGGAGGTAACTGAACATGTACGAGAGCAAGAAGAAGTATTTTTACGGCACCGGCCGCCGGAAGTCCTCCGTCGCCCGTGTTCGCGTTTATGAGAACGGCACCGGTTCCATCATCATCAACGGCCGCGGGATCGACGATTACTTCGGTCTGGATACCCTGAAGCTGATCGTGAACCAGCCCTTGGTCACCACCGACATGGTTGGCAAGGTCGACGTTGTTGTCACCGTCGCAGGCGGCGGCGTTTCCGGTCAGGCCGGCGCTATCCGTCACGGCATTTCCCGCGCCCTGCTGACTCTGAACCCCGAGTACCGCGCCACTCTGAAGGCCGCCGGTTTCCTGACCCGCGACCCCAGAATGAAGGAAAGAAAGAAGTACGGTCTGAAGGCAGCCCGTCGCGCACCCCAGTTCAGCAAGCGCTGATCTGCTGTTTTGCAATTACAAGGGATTTCCGCAAGGAGATCCCTTGTTTTTTGTTTATTGACTTTTCACTCTCTTGTGATACAATGACCGCAAACAAACAAAGGAGGATATTCCATGGCAAAGAAATTTCCCACCAGGCCTTATATCCGCAAGCTTGGCACCATTGGATGCAATAACATCGTAGAAACCACACCCCTTGTCTGGAAAGATGAATTGTACCGTTTTGAAGTCGTGCGCAGAAAGAGCTTCACCTCTGCCACTACTAACCCGCACTGGAGTGAACTGGATGATTCCCCCTGCCTGCGGTTTGTCCATGTCCGCAGCAACATAGCAACTCCCCTGTTTGCGGAAGATCACACCTTCGGTTTTCCTTATGTGGTGGGGGACACCATGTATGTCGTCACCGGTGTCGGCAGAAAATGGGGTGCAGAAAAGCTGGATTTCCTGCGTTCCAAAGACCTTATCCACTGGGAAAAGTATTCCGAAGTTCATCTTCCCGGTTGGGAGATCTACAATATAAACATTGCCGAAAAGAACGGCGTATACACGCTGCTCATCGAGATTAGTGCTCCGGCAGAAGAGGCCGGACACCCCTACACATTCCGTTTCCTGCGGTCCACCGACATGACCAACTGGGTTTTGACCCCTTCCGAATGCGTATTCCAGAAAGACCGCTACAGTGGCAGTCCCTCCATCTACACCTTCCCCGACGACCCGTATTACTATGTGGGATACCTGGAAGCCTACCCCGACCATCGGTATGCCCAGTCTATTGCCCGCAGCACGGATCTGATCCACTGGGAGTACAGCCCCTTAAACCCCGTCCTCATGTACAACGACTTTGAGGATAAGCAGATCGCTTCCGCCTTCCTGTCCCCCGCGGACCGGATGCGGATCGAGGAGGCGCTGGATGTCAACAACTCCGACATGGAGATGTGTGAGTATCTGGGTCGCACGCTCATCTACTACAGCTGGGGTGACCAGAGAGGCACCGAGTTTCTGGCGGAAGCCTGGTACGAAGGCCCCATGCATGAGCTGCTGAGATCCTTCTTTGAGCCCAAGGAGTAACCCCCAATCATTCTATATCGCAAAAGCAAGGAGGCTTCCCGATGGAAGCCTCCTTTTCCTTAGCCGCTGAAACGGCCCTTACTCTTTTTCTTAACGCTCAAAGCAATAATCAACACACCTACACCAACAGCCAGAATCGCACCGCCGGCAAAACCGATGGTCATCCAGATCCACCACGCCCAGCCGCCGGCAGGGTCTGTGGGAAGTGCTTTGGGGATCACTTCCTGCCGCTGAGCCATACAGTCCGTACAGCGGTAAATGATCAGTCCTGTTTTGGCGGTAGTTGCCTGGGTCTTTACAAAGCCGGCATCCCAGCTGTGCTGTCCTTCCTCCAGCTTCATGCTGCAGCTGTCACAGGTCCTCCAGTGGGCATCTTCTGTATATTCCCAATCGCCCAATGCATGGGTGATCTGCCGCTGATATCCGCATTTATCACAGGTTTCATCGCAGTCGCCATCGAAGCTATGATCCTCCGCTTCCGTCGGTTCCTCACAGCCCGTGCAGACCTGCCAGTGACCCTTATCGTCATGGGCAAAGGTCTTATTATCATACTTGTGAGTATGGCCCAATGCGGGCGCCAGCACATATTCGCAAACCGTGCAGGTCTGATCCGTATACTCCCCTGCCGGTTCGCCGGGGGTATGGTTTGCGGTATCTGCTTTCTCACCGCAGACAGTGCAGGCATGCCAGTGGCCGTTTTCGTCGCTGATCCATTCTTCACCGAACTTGTGACTGATGGTTCTCTCCCCACCGCAGCCATTACAGGTCGGATCACAGTCATTGTCATAGCTGTGCTCCGCCGTTTCTGCTTTCCCGCAGATGCTGCACTTGTGGATATGGGTAGTGGCGCTATAGTGAGCCCAATTGCTGAATTTGTGGTTGCAGGCAACCGTAATATCGATCGCTTTGCTGGCCTGAGAGCCGCCCAGCTTTATGCTGACCGTGATCTTATCCGCTTTAAACGCAGCACCGCTCTTGACCTTAAAAGTAAGCTTGGCAATATTGCCGGAAATATTCTTTCCGCTGGAATAGCCAAAACCGCCCTCACGGGCTGCCACATCAAAATAGGAAATATCCGGCGAGGAAACCAGCCATTCACCGGCAATCAATTCAAACGCGCTGCCGTGGCTGACCTCAATACTACCGGTGGAGCAACTGCCCCATCCGGAAGCACCGATGGTCACGGTAAAGGTTCCATCCCGGTATACAGAAGTTGCTGAAGGATTGATAGATACCGTACCGGCAGCAAACACTGGTATGGCCAGGCTTGTCAGCAAAAAGATACACAAGGTTAACAACAGGAGTTTTTTCATCTTTCTCTCCTTCTTTAAACTATACGGTTTTCAGTGGATACTTTTCCGGAAAAAGGACATGACGCAAAAGGTAAATGGCATCCGCTTCGCTTACCTGTCCATCAGCATCAAAGTCTGCCCAAGCGTGGATAGCATACTTGTCCGGGAACAGGACATGACGAAGAAGATAAATCGCATCATTTTCATCCACCTTGTCATTGCGGTCTAGATCGCCAATGGCATAGCGGAGCTTGAAGGTTGCGGTATAGGTGGCATTTCCGGCACAGGCCACCACCGGCTTATCCCAGCCTGCAAAGACATATTCGCCCATGGCATCTGCCGGCTTTACAGGGTCTTGCGGAGCGCTGACGGCAGCGCCGATGGCATACTGGGTCTGACTGATGACCGTACCGTCATAGTTGAGGAATGTCACAACGGGGTTGATAACGGTCACATCAAATGTGGTTTGACAGCCGCCATATGTCACGGTAACGGTGTTGGTACCCACAGCGGCATTGCTGAAACCGGAAACCATATCCAAAGTCATGGGCACCTCTCTGGTAAGACCCCGTTCGTAGGTCACCAGCAGCACGCCGCCGGTCACATCCAGCGTTTCACTTTGATACAGGTATTCTGTTTTGGTCGGCATTTTATGAACGGAAATGGCGGTCACCGCTGTCGGAACGATCTCTATATTGAATGCAAGGGTATATCCGCCGCAGGTTACCGTTATGGTTTTGGTTCCCAGTGTGGAATTGTCAAACCCACTGACCATATGCCGGGTGATCGGCAGGGTCTTGCTGCTGCCATTGCTGTAGCGAATGGTGATCTGCGCTCCGGTCAGATCCGGCAGTACATCCAATCCGCCAACCGGATATTCTTTCACCTCCGGCAGGGATGCGATGGTAACACCGGTAATCGTCACCGGAGTCCCTGTACCGGGCTGGGAAGCATCCGGCTGGGGATCCATTACACTGGCATACTGGTCTCCCCCTTCCCGCAGGCAGATCCAGTAGCCGTCCGGCATTTTTCCCCATGTGCGGTCTGCCGCACTCTCCTCTTGGGTTTCCAAAATCTGTACCTGCGTACCTTTGGGTACATTTCCGCCGGATGTACCGCTGGTATCCGGCGTAGGACGCTTATTTAACCCGGAAGGTGTCGTTACTGTATACCAGATGCCATCGCTTGTTGCATTGACCACTTCGTCGTAGTTCGTATGGCTCAGGGGGATCCAGCCGTCTGAGCAATAGCCCCAGCTGTTGCCATCCTTTCCGATGACCGTTTTGGTAATATGAAGCTGTTCATTATACGTTGTCTTGCGGACTTCGCTGTAATAGTTACCAGGGCCTTCATACAGGGTATTGGGCCACCACTGGGGAACGACGACCCTCACATCTGCCGGCGAAGAGGTATCCGTATCGACCGTTACGATCTCCCCTGCAGCGTTCTTCCAGTGGGCATAGAGCACCATGCCGTTGGTCAGAACGCCGGTTAGATTCTTCACTTCCACACCGCCCTCAGGCTCCGTAAACCAGCCGGCAAGGATCAGATCATTTCCGGCAGCATCCTTGGGGACGGAAGTAAACTCTGCGCGAATGGTACAGGTCTTGGTGGCATCAAAGGTCTGGTGATAATACCGGGTCTCGCCGCCATTGCCATCCAGATAGGCATAGCGCAGGTTATCCGGCCATTTGCTGCTGTCATAGATGCCATAGAGGTAGATCTGAGCCTCGATCATACGCCGGCGAACATGGCCCAGGGAAACCGTTTTCCCGGATTTAGACCACAGGCCAAAGGCATACACCAAAAAATCTCCCGTGTCGCCGCTGGTGATGGCTCTGCGGAAATTACCCTCCGGGTCATAGCTTTCCAGCATCCAACCCTCACCGCAGTTATATGTAAAGGAGATCAGCGCATCAAACTGCTGCTGGGTGAAGGTCAAGCCGTACTTGTCCGCAAACCAGTTTACCTTATTTTCAAAGTAATTCAGGTAGTTGCGCTTCAGCTCCATGGCGTGTTCCACAGTAATCGGCGTTTCATCGTTATAAGCAGTGCATACTCTGTTTGGATCCAGATATCCCTCCATGTTGGGATCGCATACGTCACACCGGGTACCGTATCCAACAGATCTTTGGCTGCTGTCCACGTAGCATGTTTTGGAAAAGCCTTCAAACGCAATCAAAATATCGATCAGCGCATCCGAGGTTTTCAAAGCAGACTCCGCCTTAACCGGCAGTGAAACCGCAGGTATGATCCCCAGCAGCATCACAGCAGCAAGCAAAAGGCATATCAGTCGTTTTCTCATGTGGTTACTCCTCCCGGGGATCATAGGTACAAATGGTATCCTTATGTCAAATCATTTTCATTATAGCAGACAGCATAAAATTTTACAAGAGGATTTTTCTCAATTATTACAACTTGTAACCTTTTAAATACAAAAAATGTTTCCAATCTCCGCCTTTTTCGCCATAATTATCTGTTTTTAAGTCAAAAACATCGAATAAACATAACACTTTTTCAAAAAAGCAAACAAAAAGATTTGCTTTCCCAGCCCGATTGTGGTAGACTAAGAAAAATACGCGAAGGGAGGGCAAGCCATGAAAGCGCTGATCGCCATGAGCGGTGGCGTAGACAGTTCTGTTGCCGCTTATCTGACACTGCAGAAAGGACTCCAGTGCACCGGCGCCACCATGCGCCTTTATGACAAAAAGGATGCCGAAAGCAGCTGCTGCTCTCTTGAGGATGTGGAAGACGCCAGAAGCGTGGCCCACCGGCTGGGTATGCCCTACTATGTATTCAATTTTACCGACGCCTTTGAAGAGCAGGTCATCCGCAAATTCGTCCGTTGCTACGAATGCGGGCTGACACCCAATCCCTGTATCGACTGCAACCGTTTTCTGAAATTTGAAGCGCTGCTGCAGCGCGCTATGGTACTGGGCTGCGACTATATCGTTACCGGTCACTACGCGCGCATTTGCCAAGATCCCGATTCCGGCAGATTCCTTCTGAAAAAAGCTGTGGACACACCTAAGGATCAGACCTATTTTCTTTACAGTCTGACTCAGGAGCAGCTCCGCCACACCCTGTTCCCTCTGGGGGAGCTGACCAAAGCGGAGGTTCGGGATATCGCCCAGGCGCAAAGCTTTATCAATGCCAAAAAGCGGGACTCCCAGGACATCTGCTTTGTCCCGGACGGCGATTACCTGGCTTTTCTGGAACGCTTTACCGGAAAGCACTATCCGGAAGGAGATTTTCTGGATCTGCAGGGCAATACAGTGGGCAAGCACAAGGGTGCCGTTGGCTATACGCTGGGACAGCGCAAGGGGCTGGGCATCGCACTGGGTGAACCGGTCTATGTCTGCTGCAAGGATATGACCGCCAACACCGTCACCGTCGGCCCCAACGAGGCGCTGTTTCACAAATCACTGCTGGCCAATGACTGGAACTGGATCTCCATTCCCGTGCTGACGGAACCCATCCGCGTTCTGGCAAAAGCCCGTTCCCGCATGACCGAACAGAGCGCATGGGTATACCCCGAAGCGGACGGCTATGCCCGTGTGGAATTTGACGAGCCCCAGAGAGCCATCACTCCGGGGCAGGCCATCGTCCTTTACGACGGTGATACTGTTGTCGGCGGCGGCACAATTACCAATGTTTTATAAATCGCAGGAGGGATCACACAATGAACATACTGTGTATCGGCAATAGTTTTTCTCAGGACGCTTCCCGCTATCTGCATCAGATCGCAAGGGCAGATGGTGTCGAATTAACCGTAATCAACCTTTACATTGGCGGCTGCTCACTGGAGCATCACTTCCGGAACATGATGGGAGATGCCCCCAAATACGAGTTTTCCATCAACGGTTATTCGACCGGCTTTTTTGTATCCATAAAAGAGGCATTGCTGAGCCGACAGTGGGACATCGTGACTATGCAGCAGGTAAGCCATAAGAGCGTTGACTATGCCACATTCCAGCCTTTCCTCAATGAACTTTCCGCTTATGTACGTAAATACGCACCCACCGCCAAGCAGTATTTGCACCAGACCTGGGCATATCAGCCGGACTGTGAGAGAATGACCGTAACCCTTGGCTATCCCACCCACGAAGATATGTATCTGGCCATTCGGAAAGCTTACGAAGAAGCCGCTGCCTCTATAAGCGCAGATTTCGTGATCCCCTCCGGGGCACTTATGGATCTGCTCTTGAAGCGCGGGATCGAAAGGATCCACCGCGATCCCATTCATGCGTCTCTGGGTACCGGGCGCTATGCTCTGGGGCTTTTGTGGTATAAAGCCCTGACCGGCAACAGCGTTATCGGCAATCCGTTCCGCGATTTTGACGAGAGCCTCTCTGACAGGGAAATCGAATTGATCCAGAGCTGCGTAACGGAGATCCTGTAGGAATAACATTGGGACAGGCGTAACGCGGCCTGTCCCGGTTTTTATATCGTTGCTTCCGGAAAATACTCCTTTACAAAATCCACATTTTCCACCCGGAAGCTTTTTCCGTTCAAGTGCTCCAGCGCGCCGGCATCCGTCGTGAATGTGAATGTCAGCTTATAGGAATAGAGCGCCTGATAATTCCGGTCAAACCGCTTATCCAGCTTGCCGTACTTTCCGTCGCCCAGCAGCGGATGACCCGCATGGGCAAACTGGGCGCGGATCTGATGAGTACGGCCTGTGATCAGCTCACATTCCACCAGAGACAGTCCGTTCCGGCTTGCCAGCACTTTATAATTGGTCTGGCAAGACTTGGCGCCAGTTTGGGGCGTATCGGTGACAAATACCCTGTTTTTCTTTGCATCCTTGAAAAGGTAGCCCTTTAAGCTTCCCTCACTTCGCTTGGGCGTTCCCTCTACGATCGCCAGATATCGTTTATCCAGTTCCCGATCCTTGATCTTCTGGTTCATTACCCGCAGAGCCTCGGCGGTTTTCGCCGCGATGACGATGCCGCCGGTATTCCGGTCGATCCGGTTGCACAGAGCAGGGGTGAACGCATTTTCTTCCCTCGGCCGCCATTCCCGCTTCTGATACAAATAGGACTGGATATGATCGATCAGTGTCCTGCCGTACTCCGCGCCGTCGTGGGGATGCACCGCAAGCCCCGGGCGCTTGTCCACCAGCAGGATCTGATCATCCTCATACACGATGTTCAGCTTGGGAACAGCCACCGTAAGATAGGCATTATCCTCTCTGGGCTTATCAAAAAACTCATCATTGATATACAGCTGCAGCACATCTCCGTCGTTCAGCCGGGTGTCCCGGTCGATGCGTTTGCCGTTGCACTTGATCCGCTTCAGCCGGATATATTTTTGGGCAAGCGACGCAGGAAGCAGCGGAACCGCCTTGGCAAGAAAACGATCCAGACGCTGGCCCGCATCATTGCTGCCAATGGTAAATTCCTTCATACCGTCTTCCCCGTATTCTCATCGAAGTGTTGATTCAGCTTCTCGGTAAATTCCGCGGCAGCGTTATAGCCCATCTTCCGCTGACGGTTATTCATCGCCGCGACCTCCAGGATCACCGCCAGATTACGGCCCGGCGTAATGGGAATGGTATTCATGGGGACCTTAACACCCAGAATTTCCATATACTGATCCTCCAGGCCCAACCGGTCGTAAACCTTTTGGGTATTCCAGTGGACGATGTTCACCACCAGATTGATCTCATTTTCCGCCTTGACCGCGCCCATACCGAAAAGCTTCGCCACATTGATGATGCCGATACCGCGCAGCTCAATATAATTACGGATCAGCTCCGGCACGGTGCCCACCAGAGAGCTTTCGGAGATCTTGCGGATCTCAACCGCATCGTCAGCGATCAGCCGGTGTCCGCGCTTCAGAAGCTCCACAGCGGCCTCGCTTTTACCGATGCCGCTGTCACCGATCAGCAGCAATCCCTCGCCGTAGACCTCCATCAGAACGCCGTGGCGGGTGATTCTGGGTGCCAGCGCTCCGCGCAGGTAGGTTATGATGGACGATACCACAGTGGATGTTGCTTCCTTGGCGCGAAGCAGCGTGATATTGTGCTTCTTTGCCATTTCCAGGCACTGAGGGTCCGCCGGCAGATCCCGGGCGATCAGCAGAGCCGGAACCTTATAAGAAAAGAGTCGGTCAAAAACGATGGCTCGCTCCGCAGCCGTCAGCTTCTCCAGATAGCTCATTTCCACATTGCCCATAACCTGCAGGCGCATAGGCTCAAAGTGATCAAAATACCCCGCCAGCTGCAGACCTGGTCTGGCCACATCCTCCACGGTCAGACGGATGGACGCATAATCCGTAGCCGCAAAGGTTACCTCCAGATGAAATTCCTTTACCAATTGGGTCAGCGGCACACTGTAAATTTCCATCTCCGGCACACTCCCTTCCACTTTTACTGACATTATACCTGCGCAGCCGCAGAATATCAATATAATTTTGAAAAAAGGAAATTTTCTTAAAAAAACACTTGCTTTTTTCGTCAAACTTTGGTATCATATGTAAGCGCCTGTAAATGGGCGGAATTTTGATGATTAATTATGCAGATAGGAGGTGCAGTGAATGGCGAAGTGTGATTTTTGTGGCAAGGGCGTGACTTTCGGTATTAAGGTCTCCCACTCCCACAGACGCTCCAACCGTGCATGGAAGCCCAATGTAAAGCGGGTCAAGGCGGTTGTCAACGGGACTCCGTGCCATGTGTACGCTTGTACCAGATGCCTCCGTTCTAACAAGGTCGAGCGGGCTATCTGATTTTCCCTGCCGCTAATAACGCCATCGTTTCGATGGCGTTTTTTGCTTTTTATACGCAAAAACCGACTGCTAAAAGCAGTCGGTTTTTAATTCTTACAACCAGCCGGCATCCTCAGATTCGGCCTTTTTGCTGCGGTTCAGCAGTGCCGCCACAACCTGTGCAGCGCTGACACCTTCATACAGTACAGCGTAAGCTGCGTGAACGATGGGCATCTCCACGCGCTGCCGGCAGCACAGCTCCCATGCGGATCGGGCAGCATAATAGCCTTCTACCACAGCGCCCACTTCCTTCATGGCTTCCTCCGGCGTTTTACCCTGACCGATCAGGATGCCCGCCCGGCGGTTCCGGGAATGCATGGATGTGCAGGTAACGATCAGATCACCCACACCGGCAAGACCCGCAAAGGTCTCTTTTTTCGCACCCATGGCAACGCCCAGCCGGGCGATCTCCGTCAAGCCCCGGGTCATGAGCATGGCCTTGGTATTATCCCCATAGCCCAAGCCGTCGCTGACACCGGCACACAAGGCAATGACATTCTTCAGTGCCGCTCCCAGCTCCGCGCCAACGGCGTCGGGGCTGGTATAGATCCGAAATGCGTCGGACATAAAGGCATCCTGCACAAATTCCGCCATTTCCCGGCTCTCACAGGCAGCCAAGCAAGCGGTGGGCAGCTCCAGCGCCACTTCCTCCGCATGACTGGGGCCGGTAAGGACGACCACCTTATGACCGGTCTCCTCCTCCACCACCTGACTCATACGAAGCAGCGTTCCGTTTTCAATTCCCTTCGTCACGGAAACTACGATAGCATCTTTGTCAATATAGGGTGCCACGCCCCGGCACACGCTGCGAAGCGGAAAAGAAGGACTGGCAATAATCACCATCCGGCAGCCGGACGCGCAGGCATAATCGCCGCTGATATCCATTCCCTCCGGTAAAAGCGCACCGGGCAGCCGGGGATTCACGCGTGTTTGCAACATCTGGGGGATCCGGTCCTTTTTAAACGTCCACAGAACCACATCATGACCATTTTTATGCAAGCGGATTGCCAGTGCAGTGCCCCACGCACCGCTGCCGATCACTGCTACTTTCATTGCTTTTTCCCTTTTCCAAACAGGTTTGTCTTACGCTCCTGTCCTTTGATCAAGCGAACAATGTTTTCCCGATGCATAAAGACCGCCATGGCGCCCATGACAGCACCGCAGAGCATCACCGTCAAATTGTCATAGTGTAACAGAATAAAACTGACACAAAATGCCGCCGCTGCCAGCACAGAGCCCAAGGAAACATACCCGCTCAGCAGATACGCGGTAAAGAACACCACAAGAATGATCAGCGCGATCCGCCAATCTACCACCAGCGCGATAAAGAGGCCGCTTAAAATGCCCTTTCCTCCCTTAAAGCCCAGCAATGCAGGAAAATTATGCCCCAACATCACCGCTAGGCCGCCCAATGCAGCTCCCTCAGTATAGAATCCGTAGGGCTTCAGCAAAAGTCCTGTGGCCAAACATGCCAGCGCCGCCTTGCCGGCATCGATCAGGATCACGTAAACCGCCTGCCCGATGCCGTAATTGCGGATGAAATTGGTAAGTCCCGCATTGCCGCTGCCATGGCTGCGAACGTCATCATGCATCAGCGCGGACATGCACACCGCGCCGTTGAGATTTCCCAGCAGGTAGCTGGTCAGCATACCGATCAGAATGGAAAACCACATGGTTTACTCCTCCTTGTCGCCCTTCTGGCGGATGGTGATCCGCACAGGCGTGCCTTGCAGACCGAAGACCTCCCGGATCTGATTCTCCAGATACCGCTGATAGGAGAAATGGAACAATCTCGCATCATTGCAGAAGATCACGAAATGCGGCGGCTTAGTACCGGCCTGGGTCATGTAGTAGATCTTCAGTCTGCGGCCCTTATCCGTAGGCGGCTGCACACGGGCAGTGGCATCGGCAAGAACACTGTTCAGCGCGCCGGTGGTAATGCGGCTGGTATTCTGGGCATAGACATCCTGGATCACCTGATACAGCTTATCCACCCGCTGGCCGGTCAGCGCCGACAGGAACACCACCGGAGCATAGAGCATATAGCTCAGTCCGTTTCGGACATCCGCTTCCTTATCCCGCATGGTATTGGTTTCCTTATCCTCCACCGCGTCCCACTTGTTGACAACGATGATGGCAGCTTTACCCGCCTCATGGACAAGGCCCGCGATCTTGGTATCCTGCTCGGTAACACCGTCATTGGCATCCACAAGGATCAGGCACACATCGCTTCGCTCAATGGCGTTGATGGTGCGCATATTGGAATACTTTTCAATGAGGTCATCGACCTTGCTCTTGCGGCGCATACCGGCGGTATCGATGAAGCAATATTTGCCGGTCTCGTTCTCGAAATAAGAGTCGATAGCGTCCCGGGTCGTGCCGGCAACATTGGATACGATGACACGCTCTTCGCCAAGGATCCGGTTCAGAAGACTGGATTTACCCACATTGGGCTTGCCCACGATGGCAACCTTGATCACGTCACTCTGCTCATCCTCTTCCGCATCCTCAGGGATATTTTCCAGCACCCAGTCCAGCATATCGCCAGTACCGTGGCCATGGACTGCGGAAACCTCAAAAAGGTCACCGATGCCTAGGCTGTAGAATTCATACACATCCGGATTGACAGGGCCAACAGAGTCACACTTATTGACCGCCAAAGCCACCGGCTTTTTGGCCTTGCGCAGCATGGTGGCAACGTCCTGATCCGCCGCGGTAACGCCGCTGCGAACATCCGTTACCATGATAATGGCATCTGCCAGTTCAATACCGATCTCCGCCTGCCGGCGCATAAATTTCAGCATATCGCTGTCTGTCCCCGGCTCGATACCGCCGGTATCCACCAGGGAAAACTGCCGGCCACACCACTCGCAGTCACCGTAAATACGGTCCCGGGTGACGCCGGGGGTATCCTCAACAATAGAGGTACGCTGACCGGTCAGCTTATTAAACAGCATGGCCTTGCCCACATTGGGTCTGCCAACGATAGCAACCAAAGGCTTTGCCATGATATCACTTCCTTTCCATGGAAATACACTTTTTATATTATGTCATAAATCAGACGCTAAATCAATGTTTTTCCGCCGGTTCATACAAGTTTTACATTCATCGCATAAGGAAAAAGAGGAAGGCAACTGCCTTCCTCTGCCATTTCCTGCCTTAGTCAGCCTTGGCGGCCAGGACCTGACGGCCATTGTAGGTACCGCAAGCCTTGCAAGCTCTGTGGGGCATTACGGGCTCACCGCACTTGGGGCAAACGGACACGCTGGGAGCAACCAGCTTGCTGTT
>JAZNGJ010000037.1:0-9897 GCA_045576415.1 Faecousia sp.
TTTTGGTATTGGAGGGAACCGGACTCGAACCCATTTAAATACAAGTGTCCGGTGGACACTTGCAGCCACCAGTGCAAACACTGGTGGCTACTATAATTTTGCTCCGAGGGAGCAAAATGCGAATCGAGTCCGGTTACCGGCACGCATTTAGGCCGTAGGCGAAAATGCAAATCAAGTCCGGTTACCGGCACGCATTTAGGCCGTAGGCGAAAATGCAAATCGAGTCCGGTTACCGGCACGTATTTTGACCGTAGGTGAAAATGCAAATCGAGTCTGGTTATCGGCGAAAACAAAGTGCCCCTATGAGGTGCTTTTTACTGTTATAGGAAACGGAGCGCAAATTTGCTATTGTATTGATATAAAACAAAAAACGGGAACAACCACTGCGTTCCGTAAGGATGCAGTGGCTGCCCCGCAATTTGGAGATAAAGGTAGGGTGTTTGAAGCAAACGCACATCCCTTTACAGGGAAGCCGCGTGGCTTAAGAGATCAATCCTCTTCCAGAGGATAGGTGCCGCGCAGGTCGATGGTGGAATAGGACATGTGGCTGGAGCCACGGTCACCATAGGTAAACTCCTGCTCCACAAGAGGAAGATGTGTGTGGGTTTCGGGGTTGTAGCGGCAGAAGCCTTCGGCAAAGTTGACGTAAGCGATCTTGCCGTGGTGACCGTCAACACATTCAATCGCTTTGCGGGCGTAATTGCCACGATAGCCCTGGCTTGCAAACTGATCCATGGCCTTGACCTTTTTACCTACAACAGGGGTGATATCCACATAGAGGTCGTTACGCAGACCATTGGTGCAGAAAGGATCTCGAACAAATACAGGAACCTTGGTCATATAGATCTGCTTCAGACTGAAGCTCTTCTTTTCTTTATTCTTCAAGTTTTTGCCATCATCCAGGTTATCCAGGAACAATCCTACCTGCAGAACAGCGTTAAAGAACATCATGCTGGCAACTGTATGAGTATCGGCATCCATTGCGGTCAGGGGGTAATCGGTAATGACCACGTCAGGCCGCTCCTCTGCCAGGATCTCAGCCAGCTTCATAACGATCTCGTCCTGAACGCCAATATAGTTGTCATCATAATCCAGATTGATCATCCGCTTGACACCGATGCATTCGGCGGCCCGGCGCATTTCTTCTTTTTTGGCATCGATAACAGCCTGACGGGTATCTTCCACGCCTTCGCCGGCTCTGTACTTAACAGGGTGGATTCGTCCACCGTGGGTGATGGTAACAAGAACGACCTCATCGCCTCTTTCGGCATGGATGGCCAGAGTGCCGCCGGCTTCTGCAAAATGGTCAGCGGGATGGGCGTATACAGACATAACTTTCATATTCAAATTCCTCCTGTATTAAAAGGCTTGGGGATACATCTTATCGTAACCAACAGCGATCAGCTCCTGCCGGATGGCGGCCTTTTCTTCTTCGCTGAAGACTTTTCCGGGCTTTTCGACTTCGCCTACTTCAAAGCCCAGCATGGTGAGCATGTACTTGACTGTGGGGATGACACCGTGGCGGATGATGACGGCAACAACGGCATTTACCGCTTCCTGGATCTCCTTGGCGGTCTTCAGATCGCCAGCCTGATAGGCTTCAAACAGCTGACGGAACTGCTGGGGCATTACATTGTAAGTGGAGCCGATGCCGCCGTCGGCGCCCATAACCAGACCGCAGATCAGCATTTCATCGGGCCCGTTGATCACATTGATGTTTCTGCCGTTCAACTGGGTCAGCTGGTTCATTTCATAGTAGCTGCTGCGGGTGTACTTCAAGCCGGCAATATTGGGCAGCTCCATAAGCTTTTCGAAGAATCCCACAATGCTGCTTTGCTGAAAATACTTCTGGGCATACACAAGGAACGGCAGGTCGCAAACGGACGACAGTTCCTTATAGTATTCATAAAGCTCTGCTTCGCTGTAGGCGGTGGTGGGTGGGGGTGTGGCAGAAAGAGCGGTTGCTCCGGCAGCTTTTGCCTGCAGGGCAAACTCCTTTGCATCCTCCATGTTCGCTGCGGCGATGTGCACAACAGCCGGCGCTCTGCCATTGATATGACGGATCGCGGTCTCCACAAGCTCCATGCGGGCTTCTTTTTTCATCTGACAGCCCTCACCGGTAGCGCCGGTGATATAAAAGCCCTGCATTCCCTGGGCTAACTGCCAATCGATCAGATCGCACAGGACATCTTTTTTCAGATTTCCGTTTTGATCAATGGGGCTTACCAATGCAGAATAAACGCCTTTGACGATTTTATTGTCAACCAACGAAAATTCCTCCTTTATGTTGACATATTTTATCAATGTGCTACACTATTACTATATTATTTTACGAGCAAAAGACAATAGGCAGGATAGACAAAATGGAATGTGCCATGTCCGTTTTGGAAATATCAAGGAGGGGAACAGCATGTCCCGAAACCCGATTTTGGAAGTGAAGACGGCAGATCTGCACCTGTTTCTGCAAGACGGATTTTTTGACGGGAGTGCGTCTACAACAACGCTCCATGCCCATGGCTACACAGAGATCCATATGGTGATCCGGGGAAAGCTGGCGCTGTATGCCGGGGATACGGTACATACATTGTCTTCCGGGGATATTTTGGCGATCCCGCAGAACACATACCATTATTGCGTGCAGCGGGATGACGATACACAAACTACGGCGTTCCAAGTAAAAAAGCGGATCCGCGGTGTGAAATCGGCCCATGTTCCACAAAACTTTGCGGAAGAATTTGCAAAAGAGATCCAAAGCGCAAAACGGCATAACCGTTTTGACAAGGTAGCGATCTATATTTCCTTGTTCTGCGGGCGCTTTTTTGATGAAAAAAAGGTTCCGGCCATTGAATCTGCAGATGATTCTTTGATCATTAACGAATTCTTCTCAAACCACTATAGCCAGCAAATTTCACTGCAGTCCCTGGCACAGGAATTAAATCTATCGGAAAAGCAAACAGCTCGGATGGTGAAAAAGCACACGGGCAATACATTCCTGCAGGAGCTTACCAGACGCCGGATCCATGCGGCAAACTATTTGATCCAGACAACGGATATGACAATGGGTGAAATTGCAGAGCGGGTGGGATTTAGATCCTACAGCGGTTTTTGGAAGGCCTACAAAAAGCAGGCAGCAAATGAGCCGCAGCAGGAAGCTGCGGATTGACAGGGACTCTCGGGAAGATCACAGGAAACAAAAACCTGCAACATTTGGGTACACAAAGGAGAGGCCGTATATGAAGCCAGTAATTCTTGTAACATTAAAGCCCGATCCGGATCCGTACAATTTTGGTATGGGCAGTTTATTTACCATTCGGTCAAATTACTGCCGCGCCATCATTCGCGCCGGCGGCATTCCGATCATGGCGCTGACAGGAGATGCCGAGGACTATGCCGAGATCGCTGATGGCATTCTGCTCACAGGCGGCAGGCAGGATATCGTGCCTTCTCTTTACGGGGAGGAAAACCGGAAGGCGCTGCACTGTGACCCGGAGCTGGATGATATAGAGCTGAAGCTGTTTGACGCCTTTTACAAGCGTAAGAAGCCAATCATGGGAATCTGTCGGGGAATCCAGCTGATCAATGTGGCGCTGGGCGGCACCATGGTTCAGGATATTCCCGATGAGATCTTGGTGCGGAGCGCCCATCAGGGTGAGCAGATAGGCGATATCCATATGCACGACGTGAAGGCGGCGGCCGGCAGCCTGTTCCATAAGCTCTTTGGCGCCCAATTCAAGACCAATTCGCATCATCATCAGTCTATAAAGGCCTGCGGCAAAGGATTGCTTGCGTCCTGTATTACGGATGACGGCGTGATCGAGGCTATCGAACATGAGAGCCTGCCGATCTTCGGCGCGCAGTGGCATCCGGAACGGCAGATCGGTGAGGAAAATCCGGATCTGGCCAATATGATGCCCCTTTTTGAGCATTTTGTAAATCAGTGTAAATCATAAGGAGGATTCTCTATGCTGCTGATCAAGAACGGATACATAAAGACAATGGCAGGCGCGGACATTGAAAATGGCTGCGTTCTCATCGGCGATGACGGCAAGATCGCTGCCGTTGGTCAGGATCTGACTGCTCCTGAGGGTGCCGCGGTCATTGATGCGGACGGCCGGCTGGTGACCCCCGGCTGCGTGGATGCCCACTGCCACATCGGTCTGGACAACGAGGCCTGCGGCTGGGAAGGCAGGGACTACAACGAGATCGTAGATCCCATTACCCCCCAGATGCGTGCCATCGATTCTATCAATCCCCTGGACGAAGCTTTCGGCAATGCCTTAAAGGGCGGTGTCACCGCTGCCTGCACTGGCCCCGGCAGCGCCAATGTGGTTGGCGGCACCTTTGCTGCCATCAAGCTGGCCGGCAAGCGGGTGGACAAGATGATCATCAAGAACCCCATTGCCATGAAGTGCGCTTTCGGCGAGAATCCCAAGCGCTGCTACGGACAGGGCAGTAAGAAGGCACCTATGACACGCATGGGTACTGCCGCGCTACTGCGGGAGCTGCTGTTCAAGACCAAGCGATACATGGAAGATAAGGAAGCCGGCAAGAATCCCGGCTTCGACATGAAGCTGGAAGCCATGATCCCGGTGTTGAAGGGGGAAATTCCGCTGAAAGCCCATGCCCACCGGGCGGATGACATTCTGACTTCCATCCGGATCGCCAGGGAATTTGGTCTGAAGATCACGCTGGATCACTGCACCGATGGTAGCCTCATCGCGGATGAGCTGGCAGAAGAGGGACTGTGGGCCTTTGTCGGCCCGACTCTGGGCAACAAATCCAAGATCGAGCTGGCGAATAAGAGCTTCAAGACTCCGGCGGAGCTTCATGCCGCAGGAGTACCCATCAGTATTATTACGGACGCGCCGGTGATCCCGCTGCAGTATCTGCCCATGTGTGCAGGACTGGCGGTGAGCGCAGGGCTGGATAAGGAAGAAGCATGGAAGGCGATCACCATCAATCCTGCGGTGGCCACCGGTATCGGTGACCGGGTGGGAAGCCTCAAAGCAGGCAAGGACGGCGATGTGGTCATCTGGACGGCTGATCCTTTGGCCAGCGTGGGCGGCGAGGCCTATATCACCATTGTGGACGGAAAGGTTGTTTATCAGGCATAAATTCAATGGGGCGCGGATTTCCGCGCCCTTTTGCTGTGCCATTAAGGTGAGTTGTTTTGCTTAGGAGAAGACCTGATATCTTTCGGACGATTGTTGGTGGCTTTTCGGTAAGCGCGGTAGTAGCTGGAATAGCTGTGAAAGCCTGCTGCTGCAGCAGCATCCGAAAGGGTCATACCGGAAAGCCGAAGGTCTCTTGCCAGCGTGATTCGGTTCAATGTGATATACCGGTTAACGGTGTGGCCGGTGTGCTGCTTGAAGACCCGGCAGAGATAGTGTTTACTCATGAAAAAGTGTGCGGCGATAGAGTCTAAGCTGATGTCCTCGGTAATGTGTTCCTGAATGTAAAGGACGACTTTTCGTATGCTTGCAGGGGTAGCGGTTTTCGCAGGCTCCGGTTTGATGGAATTAAGAAGATACAGAAATTCTATCAGTGTATTTTGGGCCAGCAAAGGGATTTGCTCTGCACCGAAGAGATAGGATTCCATTTTTCGGTAGGAATCAAACAGCAATCTGCCTTCGGGCGAGGTATGAGAAATAAAATTCCCTTTGCCGGAAGATCGGTTAAGGAAGATATCCGCAAAACGGCTGCAGCCTTGCATTTGAAAGAAGCTGGGGAAGATATTAATAATTACCCGTTCGTAATGACAGTTGCTGTGGTGAACGACACTGTGCATTTCCTCGGGACGGGCAAAGACAATATCCATAGGCTTCAGGGTGTAGTTGTTTCCTTCAATGTAAAAGCTGGTATCTCCCTGCAGATATATCAAGATTTCCGCATGTCCCGTCTGGGCATGGTTATGGAGCATACGGTTTTCTTTCCGGTCTTCACCCAGAGAGATGTCGCTTTCAGAGCGCCAGAAAGAAAAGTTTTCGTTAGCATAAGACAAGGTCATGGAAAGCCCCCCTTTTCTCATTGCTATTATGGCATGGATCGGACGGGATTGCAATCCTGGAAAGTTAATATTTGCAATCTATTGGTTAATTTATGCAAATATACCGGATTGCAATAGGGCGTTGGATTTGATATTAATAATGTAATCAAAGACAGGAGGGATTACCATGGAAAACAAGAACTGCGTACTGGAACTGGATATGCAGCGCAATGTGGTGGGTGGCTCCCCGGAAGCACTGCGGGATGCCATCCGTCGGGCTGCGGATCTGCGGATCTACACGGAATTCAAGCACAACGAACATATCGACTCCAAATCCGACAATGACGAGATCATCCGGGAAGTGTCTGATTTTCCGGCTACGTATCTCATTGAAGATCGGTGGGTGGCAGGAATCATGACCCTGCGGCAGCCGGTAACGCTGCCGGACCGGTTTGGAGCAAGAGCGTCCATGTCCTTCTTTATGTACAATGAAGACGGTCAGCAGGCTTGCGCCAGACCGTTTCTGGAGGATGTGAAGCTGCCGGGGCCGGACTTTATGATGCCCTTCCGGGAGGGTGGAGAGATTCCCAAGGAAAAGCAGGACAGCGCCTTGGGACTGATGCATGTTTACAGCAGTTACGACCAGAGCACCAACGGCCCGTCCATCAACTTTGTGTGGGATTTTTATTCTTTCAAGTACCTTGTCAATGACGGCTGGGAAGAAATTCTGTCCCATGATGAAAACGGAAATGTGTTGTCCGGAGACCCTAAATTGCTGGATGAGGCATCCAGCAAGGGTCAGGAGCTGAAGGTTGCCATCCGGGGCGTTTGCAATGGGCTTTGGGGACAGGAGAACTGCCCGGATCATGAGCTGTTTATTCAGACGGGCCCGCATTATTACTACAGCGAAACCGGCTACATGATCGTGGAAACCCGGCCCTTCGTCCGGGTACAGCCCCAGATCCCCATGAAGTATGAAAGCTGCAACTGGGATTTCGGCTGGGCCATCGTCCGCAGCGACGGTCATGTGGCAGGTCTTTACTACAATCCCTACACGCTGAAGCCGGAACGGACCTACAGCCGTCACGCCATGCGGTGGTTTACCCGGAAATGATCTAAGCCTTGGAATCCGCAAGAATGTATGCTATACTGGGCGCAGAACAGGAAAGGAAAGGACCCCATGAAAAACTCTGCCGAATACTATATGCATCGTGACGAGGATCGAAAGATCCTGGGGAAAATATACGCATTCCTGCCGGAGCGGATCTTTGACGCCCATGCCCATCTGTACAGCACAGAGCTGCTGCAGAGCACGGCTTCCATCAATGAGGAATACGGTACGGCGGATGCAAAACGTTTTTTCGAGGATGCCAAGCTGCTGTATGGCGGCAGGCCGGTGCAGGCGCTGTTTCTGCCGTGGCCTGCGGTGGAGCTTCGAGATCCCGTGGTTCGAAATCAGATCAATGCATGGATGGTGCAGCAGTTGGAGGCAGCGCAGGGCTGCGCAGCAGAGGCGTTTGTACTGCCGACGGATACGGCGGAAGATGTGCGATCCCTTCTGATCCATCCGCGGATCCGGGGCTTCAAGTGCTACTTCAATTCCAGACCGGAAAACAACGGAGAAAGTGATATCGCGGATTTTCTGCCGGAAAGCGCATGGCAGGTGGCAAATGAAAAGGGACTGTTCATTACACTGCACATGATGAAGACCCTTTCACCGGCAGATCCTGTGAATGTGGCCTATATTCTGGATAAGACAAAGCAGTATCCTAACGCAAAGCTGATCCTTGCCCACTGCGGCAGAGGTTTTGCGGCATGGACCATTCTGGAAACGGCTAGAAAGCTGAAAGGGATCCCTAATCTTTACTATGATATGGCTGCCATCTGCGAGCCGGCGCAGATGTTTGAGGTGATCCGGCAAGCAGGGGTGGATCATGTCATGTGGGGCACGGATTACCCTCTGTGTCAGCTGCGCAGCCGGCCCTTCTCCGGCGGTTTTGGAACTTTCTGGATGGGGAAAAACCAGCATCCGTCCATGCCCTGCGCACTGATGGGGGCTGAGTCGCTGTTTGCCTTTTACCAGGCATCTTTGATGCTGGATCTGAGCCGGGAAGATGTGGAAGATATTTTCTATAACAATGCAATCAGGCTCTTTGGCGTATAAAGCCTGCACCGGTGGAGAAACTCCACCGGTGTTTTTTCGAATTTTATTCGGAACCAAAAGAATTGACATTATTTTTTAGGTGTGCTATTTTACAGATAAGAAAGGGGGCAACAATGCCATGAATAATATTTCCATCAAGCTGTTTCCAAACCAGATTGCCCAAAAGCCAATGCGTGATATTTTGGGCATGAACGGATCTCCCAGAATTACAACCAAGGGCGTACTGAATTATGAAAAACCTCTGTTTGACGCACTGAAGCTGCGGCATGTCCGTTACCATGATTCTCCGCTGACCAATCCCGGTCAGGATTTGATCGATGTGCATTGCATTTTCCCTCTGCTCCATCTGGATGAAACGGATCCCAGAAACTACTTCTTCGCCCAGACGGACGACTATCTGCGGGTGATGGCAGACAGCGAAGCGGAGATTGATTTCCGACTGGGAGAAAGTATCGACCATTCCGGAAATGCAAGACGCATCGGTGTGCCGGAAGACAAGGATAAATGGGCGCGGGTCTGCAGAAATATCGTCGGTCACTACAAAAACGGCGAGATGGACGGAATGCATCTGAACATCACCCGAGTGACTGTTTGGGAAGAGCCAGACAATGAAAAACTCTTTGGCGGTACGGTGCAGGATTACGCTGAGATGTTCTGCAAGGTGTATAAGCTGCTGAAAAAGGATTTCCCGGATATTTTGGTGGGTGGACCTTCCTGCCAGACCGGCTGCAGCGCCTACATCAAAGAGTTCCTTACCATCTGTAAAGCAAACGGTGTTACGCCGGACTATGTTGCAACCACCATGTACACCAAGAGTCTGAAGTTTTTCATGGATACCATTCAGGAGTATCGGGATACCATGGATGAGTGCGGCTGCAAGGATATGCGCTACGCACTGGTGGAGTGGCATATGTCGCCGACGGATTGGGATCATACATACCGGGTATATGAAAACGGCTTTTACACCACCACAAACGCGGCGTTCTCCGTTGCGGCACTGATCGGAATGATGGACATCGACTATCTGGATGTGGCGTACTACTATAACTGGGATGGCAGAACCTATGCTCTGCTGGATCAGTGGACGGTGACCCAAAAGCGTCAGCTGCCGGCTTACTATGGACTGATGTTCTTCCAGAAGCTGGCCACTGAGTGCACAGAGCGAGTCGCATTCCAGATGGAAGAAACTGACGGGGTATATGCCCTTGCCGGAAAGACTGCAGACGGGAAACAGCGGATTCTGATTGCCTGCTATAACAGTCAGCCCTGTACATTTACCTGCGAAACGGAAAACGCAAAGAAGTGTACCCTGTACGCCGTGAATGAGGAGTATCACGAGGAAGAAGTCACAGAAGGCAGAGTCCTCTGCGTGGAAAACGGAAGCACTATCTTTGAGCACGAAGGTGAGCAAGGTGTTTATCTTCTGGAGTTTGAAAACTGAGATTCACAAGTGTATTAAGGCAGATGCCTCATTTTGGCATCTGCCTTAATAATAAAAAGCAGACACCCCAATGGGGTATCTGCTTTTTGGTGATCCGCCGGAGATTCGTTTGCATTTTCAGCTATGCCGAAAATTATAGAGCGGCTCGGTCTAGCCCTCGCCGGCAACGCTCATCCGCGTTGCATTTATGTTTTTCGAATCTCCGCCGTCCTCCATTATAAAGTAAACGCCACCCGTATGGGTGCCCCTTACTTTATGGTGATCCGCCGGAGATTCGAACTCCGGACCCACTGCTTAAAAGGCAGT
>JAZNGJ010000038.1:0-2677 GCA_045576415.1 Faecousia sp.
CGAACAAATCAAGGAGCAATTTGAGAATCCCACTGAGGCGGCAAAAGAATTTACTGAAAAACCGGATGATCTTAGTGGATACTTCATCTAACTGTAAATTACCTCATGTTGACAACCGTAAAAAACGTCGATATGACTGGGTTTTCCGAAACCCTATAATTACACTCCGACCAAATAAGAACCGTAATTTTGATACGATGAGTATCAAGGTTACGGTTCTTTTTCTTTTTGTTAAACCCCTTGTGCCACGAGGCTTTGCAGACTTTTGCTCAACGAACAAAGTGTCATCGTGGGCATACAGGGGTGTTTGCGGATCGTCTTAACAGGCCCAAAATAGCCTCTTTGCAGTACATTCATAGCCACAATGACACTTATGAAAGGTAAAAGTGTCATCGTCCCTGGAAAAGTGTCATTGTGAGAAAACAGCCCCTACTACCCAATCGAGTAGTAGGGGCTGTTTTCGGTTATCTTCCGCTGATCTGACGGCGGCAATAGATACGACTACCGAGGAATGCCAGCAGCGCTGCGATGACAATGTAGAGCAAGGGAACGATTTGATATGAGGTAAAATGCTTCCCAAACAGAGAAACCAATCGAAGGTCAAACGTGTTCCACATGGATAGAAAACAGGTAGGAAGATAATCCCATAACTGTCCCAATATGCGATACTCTGCCGGTGGCTGAACAAGCATTCCGGCAAGGATCATGCCGGTGATAATGGACATTGCGGCAATACTGCTATAAAACAGTTCGGACAAAAACATGACAAATACACTGATCAAAAACGCTGCCACCAACAGGCAGACGTATGCAATCAGACAGGCTTGTCCTATGGTGATATTGCCTGCGTAGTTTTTGTAAAAAATCTGTATTGCGGCATCAAAGCCCTCTGCACCATATACACACAGGCACAGTACCCAAGTCAGCACCGTCATGAGTAGCGCACCGGCACACCCCACGGTGATCCCGGCAAACAGCTTGACCCAATATAGCCGTCTTTTTCCGTTTGCAGTACACAGCACAAGTTGATCTGTTCGGTAAGTGCGCTCGTCGGGAAAGCTACTTGAAAGAGCGATGATAGTATAGAGCAGCATCATGAAGCCCACGCCGAGAAACGTTTCTAAAATGCATCGGTATCCTTCGTGGAACTGATATATCATAGGGGTTGCAATGGCATCGGCCCGCCTCTGCCAATATGCAATCTCAGCTTCGGTCAGATGGTTGTTCATAGCAGATCCTTCAAACTGCTCTATCATAGCGGCATATAATGCAGCTTCATCAGGAACCCACTGTATGACTGCTCCGTTGTTCATTCCCGTCCATGCTCGGATTAAATGAAAGATTTCGCTGTACGGCCGGGCATAGTTTTGGTATTCTTCCGTTAAAACATATTTAGTTTCTATCGGCAAATCCTTGTAAGCGGCAATGGTCTCCTCCAGTAGGGATTGGTCTATGGGCTTTCCGCTGAGCGCTTTGCGGTACGACTGATCAATCAGGTGTTGTTCGTAATTTGTGCCGATTGCTACGCCATCCACGTAATAGGTTCCCAGCAAAGGGGCCAGGATTGAAAAAGCAATGGCCGCCACGCAGATAAGAAGCGAGACCCAAAGCAGTTTCTTTTGCATCAGCTTTTTCAGTTCATAACCATACAGGGTAAACAGATTATTCATGGCCTCCCTCCTCAAATTGCGCAAGATAGAAGCCCTCTAAATCACCCATTTGGTCATCCCATGCTCCGTGATAAATCAAATTTCCATTTTTCATCATAAGCACCTCATCGGCAATATGCTCGATGTCGGAAACAATATGCGTAGACAGAAGTACGATACTGTCTTTGCCGAGTTGCCCAATAAGGTTGCGGAAACGTACGCGTTCTTTGGGATCCAGTCCGGCGGTAGGTTCGTCAAGGATCAGTAGTTTCGGGTTGTTCAGCAATGCTTGCGCGATCCCCAGTCGCTGCTTCATACCGCCCGAAAATGTTTTAATCTTTTTGCGGCCCATGTCTTGCAGGCCGACCAATTCAAGAAGCTCATTTGCCCGCCGCTTGGCTGAATGCTTGGGCAGTCCCTTCAATGCCGCCATATACAACAGAAAACCCATAGCGGTAAATTCCGGATAATAACCGAAATCCTGGGGTAAATACCCTAATATCGCACGATAACCTTCCTCGCTGACATCCATACCGTCGAAAGCGATTGTACCGCTTGTAGGTTGCAGGATGCCGCAGAGCATACGCATCAGTGTGGTTTTTCCTGCGCCATTCGTCCCCAAAAGACCATAAACTCCATTATTTAAACGCAGGCTGACACGGTCTACTGCGATTTTATTTTGAAATTGCTTTGTCAGCCTATCGATGACAAGTTCCATGTGTATTCCTCCGTTTGTTTTATCGTGCAGTGTAGTTCATGTGCCAACTCTATGAGTAAGAAAACTGACAGAATGATCCACCAACCGATGTAAATTTCTTGATATACGAGGTCGGTCACAAAATGCAGGCCGGCATTGATCCCGCTGACAATTACGGCAACGCACGTACACCCATAAACCGTTTCTTTACCATTGACTCGGCGAGCAATCCACAAACTGAAGTTTACAGTCAGCAGATATGGAACGAGAAGGTACATCCCCGTTTGAAGCAGAGAAAAATCATTACCAATACGGCACAGGGGTGTAAGGA
>JAZNGJ010000039.1:0-9470 GCA_045576415.1 Faecousia sp.
CACAAAAGCCGGTATGACCGCAAGCAATTTCTTCATAAGCAGTACCTCCATTTTTCATTTCTGTCTGTATCATTGCGCACCGGTTTTCAAAAGTCAAGTGCATGCCCCAAATATGCAGACTTTCTCATGTTTTTTGGTGATAATGTCATGGTAATATGCAACAGCATGCTATATAACATGGTTGGATGCGAATTACAGGAGGCTCATTATGAAACCGGATTTTAACTCACAGGACTATAAACACTATCGCAAAGCATATGTCACACAATGTACCGTGGAGCATCTTTTGGGAATACTGGTTCTGGACGCATTTCTGGCAAAGCTGCTTTCCCACATTGGCTTGAGCGATGCGCTTGTGGGTATCATTGCTTCCTTTACCTCAATTGCGTTTCTGTTCCAGCTGCTGTCCATCGGTCTTGTGCAGTCAAAGGTATCCACGAAGAAAATCGTAATCATCGCCGATGTGACCAGCCAGATATTTTTCATGCTGATCTACTTCGTCCCATTCATCCCGCTGCCGGATACCGTAAAAAAGATTCTCGTCATGGCATCTGTCATGATCGGACAGGTCGGCAAAACCATCATCTCCTCACTGTATTTTAAATGGGCAAACACCTATGTGGATCCGGACAAGCGAGCCACCTTTTCCGCAAAAAAGGAGTGTATCTCTCTGATCGTCGGAATCGTCTTCTCGGCGGTCATGGGTATGGTAATTGACCGGTATGAAAGTATCGGTAACATCCAAGGCGGTTTTCTGTTTATCGCTGTCTCCATGCTGATCCTGAACATTGCAAACTTCGTCAGCTTCCTGCTGATCAAGGACGAAGCACCTGATGTCCGGGAAAGCATGCGTGTGCCGACGAAAGAGGTTATTCGGCATATTCTGTCCAACAAGGTTTTCCTGCACTACACGCTGATTGGGTTTCTTTTCAGCATTGCCGGCGGCTTGACCGGCGGTTTTATCGGGATCTATAAAACCAAGGATCTGGCCTTCAGCGTGCTGACGATCCAGATCGTGAACATCGCAGCAGATTTTTTGCGGATGGGTGTATCCATGCCGATTGCCAAATATTCCAGCCGGTATGGCTTTATGAAGGGCATTCAGCTTTCTGAGGTTATGGTGGGTATCGGATATCTGATCATCGTGTTTACCTCCCCTGCAACCAGATGGCTGATCATCCCCTATACCCTGCTGACCACCGCGTCCTACGCCGCATCCTATCAGAACAGCTTCAACATTGGCTACACCCTGCTGCCAGGGAAATACATGGCGCAGGGCATGGCGATCAAGCGCACGCTGGCCGGATTGGTTTCTTTCCTTGCTTCTTTACTTGGCGGACAGATTTTGAATATGGTTCAGGCAAACGGCAATACCGTGTTTGGTATTTCCATGTATGCACAGCAGTTTCTGGCCTTAATCTCCCTGCTGCTGTATATCCCCGCATTCTTCCTGCAAAATAAATATGTGGTAAAACCCATTGAAGAGTCAATCGAAGCAAAGGAGTGAGAGTCTATGGCAAATCAAGATATGGGCATCATGCGGCAGTTTCTTCCTGCAGATCCCCAATCGCTTCCTATCAGCTTTCAATACGGCTTCCCTGGCAGCGTAAGGAAAAGCATTCAAGGCATGCCCGATTTCTTCCATCCGCAAATTGAAGTTTCCGAATGTGAAAGCTATCGCAAAACCATTTATACAGGAACGGATGAAAAAGGTCTGCAGCTCCGTGTGGAACAGGTTACTTATTACAACTATCCCGTTGTGGAGTACACTGCATTTCTGACCAATACCGCGGATGCGGACAGCGATATCATCTCCGGGTTCAAAGTATTCAATCAGGTTCTGGATGGTACCTGTCCCGTGATCACCTACGGAAACGGGGATACCCACGATGCCCAGGGCTATGAAATGCATACCGAGCAGCTGACACACCTTGTGGATCTGTTTCCCAATAACGGCATGGCCTGCTGCGGTGCCTCTCCTTACTTCCGGCTGATGTTCCGGGAGTACGGTGTCAATATCGCGGTCGGCTGGCCCGGTCAGTGGGAAGCACAGCTTACACCAGTCACAAAGCCTGCATACGGCGCAAAGCTGGTCGTCGGACAGCAGCGCTGCCGGATCAAGATCCACCCCGGTGAAACCATCCGCACCCCCAGCATCACATTGATGTTCTTTGAGGGCAACGAAAGTGCAGGCATTAACCTCTGGCGCAGATGGTACCGTCAGTGTATCATGCCAAAACAAAACGGAAAACTGCTGGACCCCAAGCTGGTACTGGGTGAGAATGTTCCTGAATTCGAAGAATGGGTCGGCGCAACAGAAGAACAGCAGTTGAAAGCTCTGGAAAATTGTGAAAAGAGCGGTATCATCCCGGATCTTTGGTGGATCGATGCAGGTTGGTATCCCTGCAGGGATAATAATTGCTTCAACATTGGCAACTGGTATCCCAATCCGGATCACTTCCCCAACGGATTAAGTCCCATAGGCAAAAAATGCAAGGAACTGAACTGTGATTTTCTGGTATGGTTCGAGCCGGAACGCGCTCGCCCCGGTACGCAGGTCTGGAACGAGCATCCGGAATGGCTTCTCAGATCCAACGAAACAGACTTCAACCCCAAGGAAAACGCGCTGCTGTATCTGGGTGATCCTAACTGCGTGGAATGGATCACGGATATTGTGGATTCCGTGATCAAGGAAAGTCACATCACCGTTTACCGGCAGGACTTGAATTTCCTCACCCTACTTCCAATCTGGGCAAAGTACGAAACAGAGTGCCGGATCGGTGCCATGGAGAACCTGCACATGCAGGGATATCTGCGATTCTGGGACAATCTTCTGGAACGCAACCCCGGTCTGCTGATCGACGCCTGCGCCGGCGGCGGCAGACGTAATGACATGGAAACGCTGAAGCGTTCCGTCCCCTTCCACTACACCGATGTGGGCTACGGCAATCACCCCATCAAGCAGAAACAGTACCGTATGATGCAAGAATGGATCCCCTATTACCGCTCCCATGTGCTGGACAGTCGAGATCAAAACAACGTCTATGCATCTGACTGCGGTAGGGTTGCCGACATGTTTACATTCCACTGTTCGCTGGCACCCGCCATTCAGCCCTGCCACAGCCTGAAAAACGCTTCCTACAAAGCCTGCGTCACAGAGTTCATCCCCATTTGGCGAAAAGCTGCCAAGCTGATGCTGGACGGCGACTACTATCCGCTGACCGAATGCCGCAAGAGCACCCGGGATTTTTACGCGGTGCAGTTTGACGATCCGGAAAGCAAAACGGGCTTCATTCAGGTCATCAGCAACGTAGACAATCCGGCAGAAACCTGCACACTGCACCCGCATTTCAGCATGGATGCTGTGTACACTTTCACCCACTGCCACACTGGCGAAACCTTCACCCTCACCAACACCGCAGAATTTTCCGTTTCGCTAAAGAAAGCGGATGCCGCCATCTGGTTCTACACCTACGCATAACAAAAAAGAAGAAGTCCTATCGGACTTCTTCTTTTTTACAGTTCCTTTTTGAATTGCAGCGGTGTTTTTCCGTATCTTTTTTTGAAAAGTGCAATAAAATGCGAATAATCCGCAAAACCGCTGTCTTCTGCCGCCTGCGTAACGGAGCCTCCGTTTTCCAGTATGAAAACCGCCAATGCCAGACGGCAGTTCTGCAAATAAGTATAGGGTGAGATACCAACATGTGCCTTAAAATGTCTTTCCAGTGTATTGACCGTCACATGGGAAATTTCTGCCAGCTCCCTCACTGTGATCTGCTTTGACAGGTTTTCATTGATATATTCAATGCTGGTTTTTACATCTGGCGGCAAGGGGATTCCTGTATTTTTTTCCTGCTTTCCTGACAGCAATTCGATTATGCTGAAAAAAGCGATATACTTTTTTATGCCGCTCTGTTCTTCCACCAATGTGCTGCACAGGCTGATCAGTCGTTCTTTTTCCTGTTTGGGAAGTGATATCAGATTTCCTTCTCCCGACTTCCGTTTCAAAAAAACATCCAGGATCTCTTCAATATTCTCAGCAGAAAAATTAATGCAGAAATGTCCGTGGATGCTTGTATCATGATAGATGCAATGATGCGCTTCATAAGGTCTTGTGATGATCACATCTCCGCTCTGAATTCCGTAGATCCGGTTTTCCACCATAAAGGACACTTTACCGGTCAGATTGACATAGATCTCACATTGGTTATGAATATGAGAATCCATCATCCGGTTGCCGGGTTTTCCCCTGTCCTGCGCCAGATATGCCACCAGCTTCAGTGCCTCGATCGCAGACCGGTCAGCTCTTGCTCTATCCACCATACACTCACCACCTTTATGCCATATTTATATCACAAATCCTCCCATTTTACAACTGTACACAGTGTAATTCATAACAATACACCCCTCTGCAGCAGAGGGGGTGTAGCCATACGCAGACCAATCAGGCCTGCTTTTCATGCTGGGTTCCGAAATAAAAGGCGATCACCATCGATACAATATTTGTCACATTCTCCGCACCGATATCTCCCCGCAGTGCCAGAACCGCAAACACAGCGATCACCGTTATTGTAACAACCGTCTTTACTTTGATCAGATTCGCGACATTCTTTTTAATCGTTTCCATACATACCTCCCAAAGGTTAAGGCTTGTGATAAGACTTCAAGTCCCGGATATCATGCTGGCATTCTTCCATTTTCCCTTCCAGAATGTAGGTTCTTTCGATCAGATTATTGTGTTTACTGACCTTCTCCTCCAACTGCTCCAGCCTGTACTGCGTCAGCTTGGAAGCAGTAACCACACCGAGAAACGAACCCGCCAGCGTTCCCGCCAGTCCCAGCAGTGCAACGATGACATCGTTGGTCACAGATTCTCTTCCCTCCTCACACTACATCCATATGAACATAGGTGCCGTCGATATTATAGGCGTAGTTGATCTCCGGCTGCTGCCACACATATTCCAGCACCTCATCCGCCTTCCTGCCACTGATGCAGAAATCCATCGCTTTTCCATACAGATGCCGGCTGCTCGGAACACCGCCCACATTTGCATTATGCTGCTTACAGCGTACACCGGAGCTGATGAATGCTTCACACCCAAAATGTCCACGCACACGGTCCGCTACCTTTACCAGCACGGGATCCGGCTCTGTAGGATAGCTGCTGCAATACTTGCCGCCGCAGTTGCACTGAAATTCCGCCCTGCCGAAATACTTGATCTCGTCCCAGTTGACTGCCGGCAGCGCACCGCTGGCAATTACTTCAATGATTTTCTTTTCCGTAACAGAGCCAAAGATCCCGTCTGCCTCCAAGCCGTAACCCCGCTGGAATTTATGGGTGGTAGCCTCGGACGCCGGCCCCCACAGGCCGTCCACATTGTTCATTCTGTTGCTGTTCTCGGGATCGTAGTAACCAAGATACTCTAGCAGACACTGCTTCTGTTTGACCGTCATATGTACTCCTCCTTATTCGATCACTACGCCGTGCTTGTTCAGCACTGCGATCACATCATCCGTCAGCACCTTTTTCAGCTGACCGGGCGGCAGCTTGGCAAGGGCTGCCACGATGATATCCAGATCATCAGCCTTACCTTTGCGCTCTGCTGCTGCTTTGCTAAAGGCAATGATCCTCGCTCTCAGTTCCGGCTTCATTCCGTCACCCCATTCAAAAGCATAGTAAGTGCTTCTTCCAGCTCTGTGATCCGTTCTTCCTGTGTCGGCTGTACTTCGGCTTCCGGCTGTCCGTCGTCTTCAATGGTGTACTCGCCGTTGTAGGCTTCTTTCTTGGCGATTTCCTCGTTGTATTCGCTCCAGTCCATCGTCACAGGGTAAAGGATCTCTTCAATATCCGGTTTTTCCTCTGTGCTGTGGTTTACCTCGGTGCAAAGGTTGTATTTAATTGTTTTCATAAAAGTGACCCCCTTTAGTCTTTGGTGTACCAGAGCCGGCAAGTTGCTGTCAGCCAATTAACATTGGCACCCGCACCTGTTCTCATGCGGATATCCGTGAGTGTAGCCATAACGCTGACAGTTCCATAGTTACTTCTATCCATCGGTAATGTTGCGCCATCACTTGTCTGCGCCGCACACTGAAGGATTTTCGTTGCCTGTGCGTTGTGAGCAATGGCTTTCTCCGTACCTGCGTCCGGCAGGGTGCTGCAATCCACCAGCTTCTCCAAACCTTTTTCAGAGGCTTCCCGCACCTATGTGATTTCCAGCGACAATAAGGCGTTCATTCCCGGCATGGGCGGCTACTCCATTTACGGTTCCTCTCTGGATGGCACGGATGTGTGCGTCCGACTGGAAGTCTAAGAAACCCTTTGAGGACAATAAAGACAGCGACGATAATAACGAGCCGCCAGCACCTCCCAAAAAGAAGCGGGATAATACCTCTAAGAAGAAGCTGAAAAAGCGTAAGAAGGAAGCAAAGAAGAAAGCTGTTACTGTCAGCACTACCGACCCCGAGTGCGGCCTGTTCGTAAAGGGTGACCACAAGAGACAACTGGCCTATGAAGCCCACACAGCCTGCGATGTCCATGGTGTTGTTCTGGCGGTGGAAGTCACCCCCGGCAATGTACATGACAGTGTAGCTTTTGACGATGTTTACGACAAAGTAGTGGAGCAGTTTCCACAGGTTCATGCGTTTGTAGCGGACAGCGCTTATAAGACTCGTCATATCTGTAAGAAGGTATTTTCTGACGGCAGAGTTTTATCCACAGCTTACAAGCGTCCCCAGACAAAGAGCGGACATGAATGGTGGAAGTATGTGTATGACGAGTATTTCGACTGCATCATCTGTCCGGAGTACCAGGTGCTGAAGTACAGCACCACCAACCGGGATGGATACCGGGAATATAAAAGCGATCCAAAGATCTGCAGCAACTGTCCTACCAGACATCTTTGTACAAAGAACAAAGACTGCGTTAAGACTGTTACCAGACATATCTGGAAGGATTACGAAGAACTGGCTGACGATGCCCGGTACATGCCGATCTACCAGAGGATGTACAAGGCAAGAAAAGAAACCATAGAGCGTGTCTTTGCGGATGCCAAGGAGCAGCACGGGATGCGCTATACCAGATACACAGGCTTGGCTCAGGTTACAAACTGGGTGAAGCTTAAATTTGCTGCCATGAATCTGAAAAAGCTTGCAAAATGGAGATGGAAGGATGCTCGCTCCAACCATACTTTCAGCCTAATCGCTTTCTTTTTCCCGCAACATGCAATGAACCCCTGTCTTGCTTTATGCAAAACAGGGGTTTTTCTACAGTCTGGGGCCACCGGGGAACCGGTGGCCTTTTGGTATAGCACCTACGAATGCCCAGCCTTAAAGACTGGTTATTCGTAGATGTTATGCGCAACCCAAGGGAGGTAATACCATGAAGAAACAAAAGAATAGCTTTGAAATTTGCTTGTGTAATAGTTGTGCAAGTGTATTTTATAATTCCCCTACGCACCGCATATCCAGAGTTGATCCCTTGCAGGTAATTAAAGATACCTGTGACTGTTGTCGATCAAACAGAGGATATGATTTTCGGCTTCGCCCGATTCGCCCCAACACACGCAGTGGGATGACACAAGCGCATTATGCTGAATATTCCCGTCCAATTTTGTAAATACTTACCACAGGAGGTACAGCCATGATCGTTGCTGAAATCAAGAATCCCACCGTTACGGTTCGTATCCATGATGATTTTTTTGATACTGCCCATCAAGATAGAATCAATCGTATCAGTCAGATTGTGACTGACCATTACAAGCGCAGGCAGGCAGAAATGGAAAGTCAAAAAGAAGAACCGACACAGCTGCCGCTTTCCTAATCAGCGGCAGCATCCCAATCACTCACACCTTTGACGCATAGGCGTCATTTTTTTATAATTAAGCCAGAAAGGAGAAATAGTCATGGAACAGTATGTCAAGTACCTTCGTAAGTCAAGATTTGACCGCGACTACGCGGAGATGAGCACGGAAGAAACACTGAAGCGGCATGAGGCAATTCTTGATAAGCTTGCAAAGGACAGAGGCTACTTTGTTACCAAAACATACTATGAAGTCGTTTCTGGCGAATCCATCGCCGCAAGACCCGAAATTCAAAAACTTCTTGATGAAGTAAGCGCAGGCATTTATGCCGGTGTTCTCGTAGTCGATCTTGAAAGATTGGCGAGAGGCAACGGTGCCGACCAAGGTTACATCAGTCAGGTGTTTCAGTATTCTGGGACCAAGATCGTCACTCCCATGAAGATCTATGACCCCTGCAACGAATTTGATGAGGAATACTTTGAGTTCGGCTTGTTTATGAGTCGCCGAGAGTATAAGACCATCAATCGCCGGTTGATCCGTGGGCGTGACAGCTCCGCTTCCGAAGGGAAATGGATCAGCAGTATTGCTCCGTATGGATACAAAAAGGTGAAGATCCCCGATGAAAAGGGATACACCCTTGAACCTATTCCGGAGGAAGCGGAGTGGGTTAAGAAAGTATTTGAGATGTACGCCAATTACCGAGGCACTAAATTGATAGCCAATTATCTAAATAACAATCATGTGCCTACCCGGAAAGGTGACATCTGGAACAATGGTTCCATTCAGAATATGATTACCAATGTTGTCTACATGGGAAAGATTCGGCGTGGATGGAGCAAAACCCAAAAGAGTATCGAAAATGGCAAGGTGGTCAAGCATATCAAGCGAAGCAAGGATATGAACGACTATCAGATTTATCCCGGTTTGCACCCTGCCATCGTTTCCGAAGAACTGTATATGCAGTGTCAGAAGATCCGCATAGAGAAGCAACCGGAACCCAAGACGAAAGATACTGTCGAACTGATGAACCCGTTTGCCGGCATTCTTTTCTGTGCTGAGTGCGGCAAGACCGTGGGCAGAACAGTTATGAGTGCGAAGCGGGGCAAGGCTGTTCGCATGCGTTGTTCCAATATGAGAAACTGCCATAACTCCACCGCTGACTTTGATGTGGTAGAGAAGGAGATTATATCAGTCCTCAAAGCTTGGTTAGAGAGATACAAAGTGAAACTGCAGACCGTTGGTTATCAAGATGACATTGCAGCCAACCGGAAGCAAATTCAGAAAATCGAGCAGGAGATCAAGAAGCTGGAAAGTCAGCTTATGAACGCCTATAACCTTGTCGAGCAGGGCATCTACACCAAGGATGTATTCATCTCCCGTCGTTCAACAATCCAGACCGCTATCCAGGACTGGGAGGGAAAGCGCACCACCATCGAAGAAGTCCTCCGTCGCTTGGAGATTGCTCAGAACACGCAAGACTCTTTGATCCCCCAAACAGAGATCCTTCTGGAAAGCTACGATTTTATGAGCAACCAGGAGCGCAACAATCTGTTGAAGGAGATTGTTCAGAAAATCGAATACAGAAAAACAAGGCAAGGCGGCATCGAAATCGACCTTTATCCGCACTTGCCTAAAATGTAAATCATTGTTGGCATCATCAAGTCACACACA
>JAZNGJ010000040.1:0-2691 GCA_045576415.1 Faecousia sp.
ATCTTCAAAATACTTGTTGCAAGAAGAACAATGATAGTAGGTTTGTTTGCCCGCTGTGGTGCAGGTGGGAGACACCTTATCCACACGGGTCATAGTATGTTGGTGCTTCAGAGCTTCAAAGGTATAGGAGATACCCGCAAAGTTACCGTCGGTCACATATTCAACGACCGCTTCACGGCCATTGATCGTACCTGTCATTGCTTCCTCTTCAATGAAATCGTAGCCTTCCTTACTGCGGAAATGGATCGTTACCTTGTAGACGTGACCCTCTTGGAATTCTTGGTTTACTCCGCCGGGAACAAAGCGCTTGTTGGCGGTTACATCGAACCACTCAACACCGTTCTTTCGATTGGCGCTGACGCCGTCACTATAATAACTCTTGCCATCGAATTTTGTATAATCAGGCTTTTGACCAATGACGGGTATGTCGATATTAAAGGTCAGACTGCGAATCGTCGGAGAGTCACTGCCCCAGGAATATCCACAATCGTCACAGGTCAGGTTTCGGTCTGCGTCGGTATGCTTGCTCTTTTCCTCGGCGCCACACCCCGCTACTGTGCAGGTATGGCGGGGGTAGACATCGTTTACCTTGCCGTACTTACTCCAAGCGTGATCACCTTTGGCTAAGTTGTAGCCATATTTGACGATCTGGTTGCAGGCATAGCATTTCCAATCACCGGTGTAACCC
Source organism: Faecousia sp. (assembly GCA_045576415.1). Classification (GTDB taxonomy): domain Bacteria; phylum Bacillota; class Clostridia; order Oscillospirales; family Oscillospiraceae; genus Faecousia. The sequence goes on from JAZNGJ010000040.1 coordinate 689, forward strand.
TTCTCCATGCAGGATGCCTTGTCTGTATTGATCAGCCGCAGATCGGTGTGTCGGGGAGCGAGAATTTCGCCCTCCTGAAGCAGGACCCCGCATTCACAGTAAAGGTCACCGCTGTATCCAAACTCGGTACAAGTAAAGGCAACCGCATTCTTGAGCACGGTTTTTCCGTTGTGCTGCTTGGACGTGCTTTTGCCGCGGACCTTTTGATTGCAATGGTCACAGAGATACGTGCCTTCGTAGCCTCTTTGCTCGCAGCTGCCCGCTTTTGACGTGCCGGGAATCAGGGTCAGATTTCCTTCATGTTTGTGGCTGCTTTCAATGACTTCGCCGTAGAAGATCACACCATCGCAGCCGGCACAGACCGTATCGCCTGTGTAGCCGTCCTTGGTACATATGGGTTCCGAGGCGTTTTTGATTCTGGTGCCGCTGTTGTGCTTGCACTCCTCTACGACCGGTGTAAAGATCAGAATACCGCCGCCCTTGCGCTGTGAAAACAGTGGAACGGTTATGAGCCACTTGAGTTCATTTTCAACTTTCGTAAAAGTGAAGTCCTTTGTCACATCGACATCGATCACCGAGCCGGAAGGGGTTCTGTCGCATAAATAGCGAACCTTCCAACCGGTAACTGTGGGATTTTTCATGCCCAGGAGTTCTTTCTTAGCGTATTCAGAGGGTTCAAAGCCAATAATCAGTTTGGAGCCATTGACCACCAAATCGCAGCTGGCGTAACCGTTTTCAACAAAGACCAAATCGTTGCTTTGCGTCCACTGGGCATTTTCATTTTTGTCCTTGGCGGCATTGTAGGTTTGCAGCTGCTTTTCGGTACTCAAGCCGCAAATCTGGCATTCCTGATAGGGAACGCCAATCTTGTCAGCGTTGGAATACGGCGTTCCGTGGTTCTGCCAGCCCATCTTGTCGTGCGCTTCCAATGTGGTTTTGTCACATCCGGGCCAGAGGCATTTCAGCCGATGCTGATTGTTGTTCTTATATGTGGTATCTACCTGACACTCCATGGTATCAGGATCGTAGAAATAGTGAATGTGGTCGAGATAATAATTCTTGAATCCGCAATGGATGCATGTCTGCTCATGCCATCGCTCGCCCGTTTTGCTGTCATAGATGAGTCGGGTCTGCTTGCTGTAGCTGTGAGCTTCCAGCTTTTCGGCTTCGCAGCTGTCGCCCACGCAGAGCTTGTAGTGCCCCTTTGTTTCATAGCGTCCGATGTTGTTGCCCGTTCCGGACTGGAAGATAGTTCCGATTAAAGCACCCTTGGAAGCTACGTATTTATTGTAAACGTGCTGAGCCTTCATGTAGGCAACGTTGGAAGTCACCTGGTTGCCGTTGGCATCGGTGATGACACACTTGTAGGAATAATCCTGATAGCAGGCATCCACGGGTACGCTTATGGTGAGCGTGTTGGTTTTACTGCCACGAATCACGCTGTAATCATCGGCACCGCTGTCTGTCAGCAGTTTCCAATCCGAAGCACCACGATAATACCATTGATATTTTAATGTACTGGTGCCCTTGGCAGCCACAGTAAAAGAGCGGAGGTTATTCGCAGGAAACAGCGGGTCATCTGTGCCGGCTGTATGGTAATCCGAAACCTGAGCCACCACACTCTGGGGCTGCTTCAGGATCAGGATCGTCTTTTGACTGTCAAAATGACACACGGTGCAAATGCCGTATTTATCGTAGGTATGGGCTGCTTTGGAGGTGACGTGCTTACTGTCGCTGCAGAATCGGCAAGCTCTCCAGTGATGGGTTTCGCTGATTTCCCAGGAATTTTGGGGAGTGGCGTTGTGGGAGCCATCGGCATTCTTATGGGCCGATGCGATGTGTGCATCCAGATCGCTGTCGCTGATACATCTGTCGGAGCAGTCGCAGCCTTCCTCTTCCAGGCGAATCTCACAGCAGGTTTCGCACAGCAGGGTGCCAGCCGCCTCACAGCTTTCGCAGATATAGCTGTTGTGGAAGCAGTCGCCGCAGTCCTCGCAGAAATG
>JAZNGJ010000041.1:0-10829 GCA_045576415.1 Faecousia sp.
TGCTGCCCGTGGCAATCTCCCGGTACCATCTATAGAAATGCTAAGCAGGATCGGAGATTGTACCAGGAGATTCCCACGGCCCCTTTGGGGCCTCGGAATGACATGGTAGACGGAAGATTGCCGCATCATTTGTTCTGCTACTGTAAATGATCATTGGTCTTTTCATTACGCACAAAAGTGCCCCGTTCTTCGGAACGGGGCACTTCTTCTTTTTCTCTTTACAAAGCCGAAAAGCCGTAGCTGTTGACCAGAGCATCCAGTTTTCTTCCCTGCTTGCAGTAGGGGCATTCCCGGTAATCGTAGCTGGCGTAATCCGGAATATCGCTGACGCTGTAAATGGAGCGGACCGGCTGGCCCTCCACCTCATCCACCGCACGGTAGATAGCCGCAACACCCGCAACATAGCCGCCATAGTAACCGATGGCCTCAATGGCCCGCTTGGCGGTATAGCCTGTACTGACAGATGCCATCAGGATCAGCACATGCTTGCCCCGGATCATAGGCTGCGCATTATCCCGGAAAATGATCTGGGAATTGGTGTTGATCTCCGGCTCCATAATATAGATGGTTTGATGCTGGTTGATTGTACGGAAGCCTGTCTTTGTCAATTCTTCTGCAACGCAGGTGCCCAGCACCGCCGTTCCGTCCAGGCAGAGGATGGTATCCACGGGGGTATTGTTGATAAAATGTCCCACCAGTTCCCGGGCGCTGTCCTTGGCTTCGCTGAGCCGGGTCTTCTGGTAAGTAATATCAATATAATAATTGATGTGGCTGTGGTTGGTGGCGAAGTGGCCCCGGGCCACCCGAAGGGGAACCTTTCCGTACTGTACCGGCAGATTGGTCAATTCGATCATATTCATTTCCTCCAATGCTAGTATAAAAAAGAAAAGCGTTTTCAAAGCTCCGGCAGAAGCGTTTTTGCCGGATGCTCTAAAAACGCTTTTTTTCATTATACACCAACCGCAGGTCGGATTGCAAGAAAAAAAGGGTCATCAACTCATCCAAAAATGGGTCACTTATCTTGTGTATTTTGCCTATCTTTCAGTGCCTGCTCCTGCCGCAGGAACTGATGGGCGATAATGCGGCAGATATTTCCCTTGCGGATCATATCGTGCACCTGCGGAAAGCTGGCCCATTTGGCGCCGTCCGTCTCGCCGGGCAGCAGCACGATCTGCTCCAGCGGCACTGTGCGTTTCAGGCAGTAGAAATCATACAACGTGTGGCTATCCTTATCAGAGCAAAGATATTCAAATTCTCCTTCCTCCGCCCGGATACCGGTCTCCTCGAACAGTTCCCGGGCGATGGCCTGCCGGCTGGTCTCCCCTGCCTTGGCAGCTCCGCCGGAATTCTCCCAGGTGCCGGCAAAGCTTTTGCCCTTGGCCCGGCGGGTCAGCAGCACATTGCCGCTGCCGTCGTAGACCCACACGCAAACCACCAGGCCGTACTCGCCATGGTGCCACGGCGTACCGCGGCGGTGGACCCGCCCGGTGAGCTGGCCATTTTCATTATATATATCATTATATTCCACGGTATCACCATCTTTCCCTCGCAAATCATTCAAATCATAACACAAAACTCGCCTAAAGGCAATAGCAAGCATACAGGGCGCGGTCTTCCGCGCCCTGTGCATCAATCCAGCGTTTCGCCCTTATCCCGATAGGGGCTTTCCAGCGGACTTTCCGTATCCGCCTCTTTCTGGTAACGGCTGACCACGCCCGCTGCCAGCTCCACAGGAAGCAATGTTCCCGCACCGGCAACACAGCCGCCGGGGCAGGCCATACCCTCCAGCAGATAGCCATTGTACTTACCGGCCTTCGCCAGCGTCATCAGCTTGCGGCACTCCCGCAGGCCCTCGGCTCTTGCAGTCTTGACCTCAAAATCAGGATCTGTTTCCTTGATCAGATTGGCAACGGCCCCGGCAACACCGCCGGACACCGCGAAGCCCCGGCCTGCAGCGGTTGCTTCATTCAGATCATACATCGGCTCGATAGTCTCGAAGTCGATCTCCTTCGCTTCAAACATACCCTGCAGCTCTTCAAAAGTCAGCACGAAGTCCACGTCAGAGCGGATATCCTCCCGGATTGCTTCCAGCTTCTTGGCCGCGCAGGGGCCCACAAAGACCACCTTACAGTCGGGATACTTCTGCTTCATCAGCCGGGCGGTAAAGACCATGGGGGTCAGCGTCATGGAGATATTTTTTGCTTCCCCGGGGAACAGTTTATAAATCATGGAATGCCACGCGGGGCAGCAGGAAGTTGCCATATAATTCTGCTCTGCCGGTACTTTTTCTTTAAAGTCCTTAGCTTCCTCGATGGTACACATATCCGCGCCCACCGCCACTTCCACAATTCGTTTGAAGCCCAGCTTCTTCATTGCAGCAATGAATTTACCCGGTGTGGAATGCTTGCCGAACTGGCCGATAAAAGCCGGTGCCACGATGGCAATAACCCGGTCACCCTTCAGAATAGACTGGATGACCTGGAAGATCTGTCCCTTGTCCACAATGGCACCGAAGGGGCAGGATACCAGGCACTGACCGCAGGCCACGCACTTATCCTGATTGATCACCGCTCTTCCGTGTTCGTCGGAAACGATGGCATCCATGCCGCAGGCAGCGGCGCAGGGGCGCTCCATATAGACAATGGCATTATAGGGGCAGGCCTTGGCACATTTGCCGCAGCGGATGCACTTATCCAGATCGATGTAAGACCGGTTGTTGCGGACGGAGATGGCATCCCGAGGGCACACCTTCTCACAGGAACGGGCCAGACAGTTCTGGCAGTAATTGCTCACCTTGTACTGCTTGGTGGGGCAGGCATGGCAAGCATAGGGAATGATATTGACCAGCGGCGGCTCATAATACTGCTCCGCTACGGCAGCAGCGTCCATGCCCTCAGTCATCAGGTGGCGGGTCTGGATGGGGCGGATGTTCAAGCCCATGGCAAGGCGCACCCGCTCGCTGGCGATGGCACGCTCCAGAAACACCGATTCCCGGTGCAGGGGCTGATCGCCGGGGACGATGATGTAAGGCAGCTCGTCCACGCCCTCATAGCCCTTTCCGGCATAAGCCATCCGGGCGACCTCGGTGAACACTTTTTTACGAATATCGGTGATCAGAGAAGGGATACCGCGCATTTCTCATTCCCCCTTAATTTCTTCTCAGTGCCTTTTTCAGCACCGGCACGATCAGCAGTGCCACGCCTCCGCCGATCAGCGCTGTCACCAGCTGGGGCGCGGAAAACATAGCAGTGAAGGTATCGATCTGGGGCTGCTTCAGCGGCAGCACCCGGCAAATAAGCTGTACCACCACAAGATACAGAACGCCGAGCTTACCCAGCGCGGCACCAAGCCAGGCCAAAACTCTGCGCCAGATGTGCTTTCCATATACAAAATGCAGCACCAGTACCAGTACCGCATTTCCCAGCGCAATGGCCGGAATAATGGCGATCAGCTGGGGACCGATGCCCAGCAGGAAGGCGCAGAAGGGCGAAACCAGTGCCACGGTAAGGCCGCACCACAATCCCCCCAGCAACACCGAAACCGCCAGCACCGCATTGACACAGGAGCCGGTCACAATCTGCCCCAGAGGCTTGGTGGCCCACTGCAAAACGATCAGCAGCGCCAGCATAACAGCCGTTTCCGTGATCCAAAGAATTCTTTTCTTCATCATTTACCTCGCAAAAAACAATTTCCGAACCATTATATGCGCAAACCCTTTGTTCGTCAAGAGCGAGAGAACCATTGGCGAAAAATGGCACAGCAATCAGCTTTCTTCTGTCTCCAGCAGAATATCCCGGATCGACTGCAGCGTCTCAGGCCGGATGCCGCAGGACAGCAAGTAGGTTTCGCTTCTTTCCTGCCAGCTTCCCTCCGGTGCATAGGCGGCAAGGTGATCTTCAAAGCGGGAAAAGCTGTCAGAAGTGCTGACCCGCTTCCCCCAGCAGGCAAGGCTTGATGCTTCGTAGTCCAGAATCATATCTTCTTCCGAAACACCCAGCAGCGCCTCCAGCAAGAAAGCCACTGTACCCGTCCTGTCGCTGCCGCCCCAACAGTGATAGTAGATGGGATAGGTTGCAGGATCTGCCAGCAGCTCAAAGATCTGTTTGACAGCATCTCCCTGATGCTCTTCCCACAGATGATAATAAGGCAGCAGCGGGATCACCTGCAAATCCACATCCTTTCCCAAGGGACTTTCCAGCAAATAACCCTGCGCAGCCAGCCGAAGATCCAGATCGGTTTTGATCCCCAATTCATCCCGCAGCACACGGATACCCGCTTCCGTAACCTGCAGATGGTGCTCCTTGGACGGATCCCGGTCATGGTAGGACTTCCACTCCATTTCCGAGCCTCGGTACAGCAGCCCCTGCCGGATGCGGCCGCCGTCCCTTGTTTTCCAGCCACCGTTGTCCCGGATATTCACAAGGCCGTCCACTTCGATCCACCGGGGTGCCCCGTCCGTGAAAAAGCTCTGCGGGACACAGCCGTTTACACGCCAGTAATACTTTTGATCCGCCTTCAAGTTGCCCATCTCAACGGAATTCTGCTCCGTCCGGATGATCCGCGGCTGCCGGAAATCTTCCGTCTCCGACAGTTCGAAAACCGACTCCGGAAACTCCGTTTCCCACCGGAAATGAACCTTTTGGGGTGCAGTTCTGTCTTCGCCGCTGCATTTCAAATGATCCCAATCAATCTTCTCTGCCGATTCTTCCTGCCATCTTTCCCGGTAGAACAGACTTTGAAATCGTGTATGGATGGTCTGTAGCGATTCGTTCTGCGGAGATATCAGTTTTGTCATAGTGGAACACCTCCTTTTCCTCATATTATAACAGGATCCAATACCGGGTGCAATACAAAAGGACACGCCTTGGGCGTGTCCTCACCGTCAATCGATGGGTAGGTCATATTTTTCTGCCAAAGTTAGTATGTAATCCACCAAAAGCGGGCATGACACGCAGAAATCTTCCGTGCTATCTTCATCCCGGACGCGAACATTCATGATGGAAGCTCCATTTTCGCTGACAAATATTTTTCTGCCGTCGGTCAGATAGGTCTCCACTCTGTAAGAATCGCAGCAAGGCTCTGCAGTGATTTCCCCGCCGCGCAGCGAAATATTATAAAGAAACGCGATCATCCGCTGCTCTGCCTGCGTCAGTTCCACCTTTCCCATGCGCACATGATCGTAGGTGTGCAGTTCCATCTTTTCGACCTTGGTAAGATCGATAGGCGCACGCAGCAAGCCGCTGCCGGCAACAAGCAGTGCAGCAACCACGATCACAACCCCCGCAATGATCCACCGTTTCTTCGACAAAAAGGCAGCCTTCATGATATCCCCTCCTTCGCCTTCTTCCCTTTCACCTTTGCAAAAAACGTTTTCACAGTTTCTTTATCGCCGATCATATGGGCAGTGTTGATGTAGATGAGGATCAGCGCGATATATCCAAAAAGATACAGGCCGTAATCGAGCCTGAGAATATCCGCCTGAATATCCCCATCGGGCATAAAATACATGGGGTCTGCTTGGATCTTCAAAATGAAAATTTCAATTAAAGCGTAGACAAAGGTCAGCAGAAAGCAAACCGCCACTTTCCAGAGCTGCTTGTATCGAAAGCCGGCATACCGAAAAGTCATCAGCGTGATCGACGTTGTCAGCAGCAATGCGTGGGTCAAAATGGAATACCAGTTTTCGAACAGGAGATGCACATTGTTAAACCCCACGCCGGGATAAACAAAGAATATCACGGAGCATAGCAATGCCGACAAGCTTGCGTAATTATAAAAGAATGTCTTTTTGACAAACACCGAAGCGATCAGAGCCCAGCAGGAAATTGCGCACCAAGGCTTTGGCAGGATGATCCAAAGCATGGTGATCCCTTCCATTTCCGGCAGGTGCAAGTGGTACAGTTTCACGCACTGCACAAAACGGATCATGATCTCAAAAAACGCGATTGCTCCCACCAAGGCATATACAATTATTTTCTTAGCTTTATCCTTATTGTGGGAGCGCTTTACAATGAGGTTAAAGACAATAATCAGCGCAACACAGGAAAGCATTACTGAGATATGTAAGATCCCCCATTGACCGGCTTTAAAGGGATTCTCGATACCGCCAAATAACCATTGCGAAAAAGACATGTCTTTTTGCTCCTTTCAATGATTTATAAGAATGCGGTTCTGGCTTTAATGTATTTATTATAGCCTATTATTTCCCCAAAAACGATATAAGATTTTATTAAGATTGTGGATGTGATTCAATTACGGTTCGATGCCCACACAATTATTCTTGTAGGGCGGGGGCTTGCTCCCACCCTATCCTCCCGTCGGTATTGACAAAGGATGAGGGATTCGATTTGCATCGGCATCCGGGAATGGATGCCGATTAAGGTTCGGCTCGGCCTAGCCCTCGCCGGCGGCGCTCGTCCGCGCCGCATTTAGATGCGTTCGAATCCCACCCCGCTACAAATAAAAATGCAGATACCCATTTGGGTATCTGCTTTTTAGGGACAGGATTAGTCAAAGGCAGAAATCAGTTTCATTTGATTATCACGATTTACTAAATCCCTTAAAATTTTTAGATGACCACTACCAATTATAAGCAAGACGCGATCTCCATCTACGCAAATATTTTGCAAGTTTGAGAATATCTTCAAGTTTCTTTCGTACCACTGCGTAACTACTTGGCTACCCTCATAATTTCCTAAATTCACTTTATTCATCGCAATATAAATGCTGTCGTCAACAGCTACATATTCATCACTGTTGATAACTCTATATACACCATTCAAATCATTCGCCAGTCGTCTCATCCGCTCAAGCTTATCGAGGTAACTCTCGATTGGAAAATGCGGTGTTATCTTTCCAACCAGATCATCAGACATCTCGATATCTTCATCAACCGCATATAATTTTGAATGTCTCAATTTCTCAGCCAGACGAAAACCTATTTGAACAATTTCATTGTCAGAACAGCATTCAACCTCTTGGCCATATACATTGACCGAACCGAAAGAGGTTCTATTTTTGAGCGCTGTACGCTCAAACTTAGAGTAGAATCCATCTAAATCTTTCTGAAGCCTTACGGGCAACTCTACAGCAATTTTCGCTGGATGTAAAGATGCAAGCCGATCAATAAACGCATCCAGGTCATTTTGCATGGGTTCCGTAAAAATATCGTCTCTACCGGAATAATGAAAGGTTCCCAAAACAATTACTTCTGTCATCTCAGTTCCCCAATGATTGATATTACTTTCATTTTGTTTACAACAGTATAACATAGCAAATATAGTTCCGCAACATAAACCTACAAATAAATGATTCGCAGAGGATGAGGGATTCGATTTAATCAAGGTTGCGCTCCGCCGAGCCGTCGCGCGCGGCGCTCATCCGCGCCGCATTTAGATGGGTTCGAATCTCTCACAAATCCGATGCTAAAAAGAAATGCCACACCAAATGGTGTGGCATTTCTTTTTTAAGACTAACCTTAATTTTAATACAAATGTACCCCCTTTTGAGCAAAGGGGGTGCAGAGCCATTTTGGGGGTGCATTTTTAAGTCAGGGGGTGCAAATCGGTTTTAGGGGGGTGCATCGTCGAACCACGCCAAGTTATTCTGTATCGCAATTAACATTGTAATATAAAATCATGTGTGCAGCTACTCTGTTTCATAGTATTTACCGACTAAATTTTGGAGTTCTTCGTCATCGCAACTGAAGTGCGTGGAAGATATGCACTTGCCTTCGGCGTCAAAGGTTTCACCGTATCCACCGCACGAATAAAAGGTATACTGACCATTAGAAAAGTTGATTCTTACAACCCAATCACCGTAATAAAAACTGGGATCGATTGCTGCAAGGACAAAAACAATAGAATCAGAAAATTTAAGCTTTGAAAAATCATCTAAAAATCTTTCTTTATCTTCTTCCGGTATAGTATAGACAGGTTCAAGAATTGTATCAAATCCGGGGTAATTTACTGAATCCTGATTGCGCAGATCATAAAACTGGACAGATACTACTTCTTTAGCGGAGATATCATAGTGCTTTGCCAAGGGAATTACGATGCAACCACTCAGAGATACAATCAAAACAAAGGACATAAGTACAAACAAAAATGGTTTATATGGCTTCATAATCTCGCCTCCTTTATAGGTGTTATATCACAAAAATAAAATAACCGCAACCTTGTATTAAGATTGCGGTTATTCTTTGGCAGAGGATGAGGGATTCGATTTGCATCGGCATCCGGGAATGGATGCCGATTAAGGTTCGGCTCGGTCTAGCCCTCACCGGCGGCGCTCGTCCGTGCCGCATTTAGATGGGTTCGAATCTCTCACAAATCCGACGCTAAAAAGAAATGCCACACCAAATGGTGTGGCATTTCTTTTTGGCAGAGGATGAGGGATTCGAATTCCGGTATCTCTGTCCATTAGTTGCCAAAACACCGCATTTGGTATCATTAAGTTAGGATATTTTTCTATAGTTGTTCATTAATTACCATAAAAATCATATGGTATCATCGGCATAAGGGAAAAAATAAGGGAAAAACCCACAATCCTTCATCCCCTCTTGCCACCCCAAACAGCAGGTGCTTCAGAAATTCGCCGAAATTTTCGGCGAATTTTTCTTTGTCCCGCATCCCGAGAAATTAGCCGAATTATTCGGCGAATTTCTATGACAAGATTATACCACAGCGCAACCAAACGAGCAAGCTGCCATCCATCATAAAATATAACGCTTTTAAACCCCGTTTTTGAGGTTTGACATAAAATCGTATTACCATTTCAAAAGTCGGAGAAAAAAGCATTGCGGCACAAGCACTTTTTAGCTAAATGCGTTACATCCATGTCTCTATGTCACGCTTTTGAAAGAAAAACCTGTTGCGGTGCAACCACTTTTTTCGAAAACCTCGACTTCCGAATGCAATGACCTTACCCTTTCAAAAATCCGGCATTAAAAGCGTGACATTATCATCGCTCATTTCATCAATCATAGATGAGTGACGAAGAACAATTCAGCGATTCGAAGGATCGCGCAGCCACAGAAATTTATCTGTGTTACCGGGGTTTGGGAGCCACCCAACAAGCACGAAACCACCCATTCCCGCCGAGACGGAAATGAGTGGTTTTCGCCTTTTGTACCCACAAAGGCATTGCCAGTTCTAAGAAGCGTTTTGTTACTGCTCTTCGGGGAAAGCGTACTGAGCCTTATACCGAGCAAACCGCTCGGCGAAGGCTGCACTTTCGTGAAGTTCGCCGGCCTTCAGGGCATTCAGATACTCGTGGGCTTCCAGTTTACCTTCGGCAACCTGCAGCATTTCCACCGCCACATTGGAGCAGTGGTCAGCGGTCCGCTCGCAGGCGGTCAGCAGATCCTCCAGCACAAAGCCATACTCCACGGTGCAGAGGCCATCTCGCAAACGGCGCACATGCCGGGACTTGACCTCACGAACCAGTGCATCAACCACCTGCTCCTGGGGCTCGATCTTAATGGCACCATCAAGGTCGAAGCTGCCATAAGCCGCAACGGTGCGGTCCACGATATCCAACACAGCCTGCTCCAGAACAGCAATCTCACCCTTTGCCTGGTGGGAGAATTCGATTTTCTTTTCTTCCATTTCCAAAGCGGCCTTAGCAATTGCCATAGCGTGGTCGGCCATGCGCTCGATATCTGAAACAGTATACAGTAGAGTATTAAGAATACGGTTATCGCTGACAGACAGATTCATGCCAGAGAGTTTCACCAGGTAGGTGTTCAGCGCATCCTCATAGCGGTCAGTCTTATCTTCCAATTCGATGACCTGCTCCATAATACCGGATTCAAATTTCTTAGTCAGGCCCATAGCCAGGTGCATCGCTTTCGCAGCATCCGCAGCCATCCCACCGGCGATCTCATGGGCGCGCTGGACAGCAACAGCGGGAGTAGCCAGCAGACGCTCGTCCAGCAGTTCAGTCTTTTCCGGTTCCTTGACTTCGGGGACGATCAGATATGCCAGCTTCACCAGCAGTCCGTTCATAGGCAAAAGAACGGCGGTTGCGATCAAATTAAAACCGGTGTGGATCACGGAGATATCCCAGGCGGCCACCGGCTCATTCAGGAATGTCCAGTCAATGAACAGTCCGGTACCGTAAAAGATCATCGCAAACATGGCGGCACCCACCACATTAAACAGCAGGTGAACCATTGCGGTTCTCCGGGCATTGCGGTTGGCACCAATAGCACCCATCATAGCGGTTACGCAAGTGCCGATGTTCTGACCCAAAATAATGGGAATGGCAGCGCCGTAAGTCACCGCCCCGGTAACACACAGGCCCTGCAAAATACCGACGGATGCAGAGGAGGACTGGATAATGGCAGTCAGTGCCGCGCCGAACAGGATGCCCACAATGGGATTGGTAAAGGAAATCATCAGGTCAGCAAACCAACTCTCTGTTTTCAGGAAGGACATGGAGCTGGACATCAGATCCATACCGGTCATCAGCGCCATAAAGCCCAGCATGATGGTGCCGATACCCTTTCGCTTTTCGTTCTTGCCCATGTAGAGGCCAATACCGATGATGCCGATCAGCGGAGCCAGGGTGGCGGGCTTGAACAGCTTAATAAGGAAGCTGTCACCTTCCAAACCGGACAGGGACAGAATCCAGGCTGTCACCGTGGTGCCCACATTGGAGCCCATGATGACACCGACAGCCTGTTTCAGCGTCATAATGCCGGAGTTAACGAAACCGACCACCATAACCGTGGTTGCAGAAGAGGACTGAATCACTGCAGTGACGCCAAGGCCAAGCAGGAAACCCTTAAACACATTGGAACTCATCTTTGCCAGGATGGTCTGCAG
>JAZNGJ010000042.1:0-15905 GCA_045576415.1 Faecousia sp.
ATCCTTGCAGGTGGCAGTGCCGCCCTTATGGCCTTCGTTGACCGTGATCTTGATGGTGGTCACATTGCCGGCCTTGTCGGTAGCAACGATGGTCTGCTCGCCTTCTGCAGCAGAAACGGTAAACTTGCCGTCAGCCAGTTCTACTGCTTCGCCGTTCAGAGTCACGGAAGCCAGATCGCCGTTGGCATCGTTGACAGTGACTTCCTGCTCACCGCAATAGGTCTTGCCGTCCTCAACGCTCAGCACGGGAGCATCGCCCATGACGACATTGATGGTGAAGATATCGCGGAAGCTCTTGTAGTCAACGATCACCTTCTGCTCGCCCAAAACAGACATGTCGGGCTCTGTCACATAGACATCATCCATGTCGACCAAAGCAGTGGTTCCATCGTAGTAGTAAACCTTGACCTGGCAAGCAAATTCGCCGTTCATGGTGTACTCCTCTGCGGGGACACCTTCAATGGCAACGATTGCCTTGTCGGGGATCACATATTCTGCGGGCAAGCCCTTGCCGTCAACTTCAGGCAGCTTATCCTTTTCCAGAATGTGCACAACACCGAAGCCTTCGTTGTGGCTGTCAGTAGAGTATGCCTCGGAGCGGGAGAACTGGAGGTAGATGTACTCTTCAGAAACGGAGATAAACATGTTCTGATTCTGCATCAGATCCTGCATATCCGTATCGCTGACATCGCCCCAACGGTCGATATCGCACACAAAGTCCCAGTTATAGCCGTCAGTGGACCTCAAAAGAACCACTCTGCGTCTGTCAAAAACGCCGTTGCGCTGGCCAAACCGCGATACACGGGCGGGATTATAGAGCGTTGCCATGTAGTAAGTGCCGGGATTGTAGTGATCTTCTTCGATACTCTTGCTGACATAGCCGGCAGGCAGCTGAGGCATGGCGTAGTCGCCTTCCCAGGTCACACCGCCGTCATAAGACAGGGAATAACGCATGCAATCGCCGATGGTCATGGCGGAATAGTGGATCAGAGTGCCGGCAGGAATGGTCTTTCCTGTAGCGTCCACAACATCCTTTTCGATCTGGATAACGGTGGATTCGCACCAGAAGGACATATTGGAAATATCGAACGCAGTATTGGCAGAACGGCTCCATGTCACACCGCCGTCATCGGAGTAAAGAACATGAATGTTGGTTGCGGAGCCTTCTGTGCCGTGTACGCGCTGGCTCTTCGCATTCTGGTCACCAATGCAGTAGAAAATGCGCCACTTGCCGGGGGCGATTTCGATCTCACTGATGTACTCGCACTCCATGGAATACTTTGCGCCTGCTACCTTTGCCTCGCCGAGGGCGCCGATCTTCTTCCATGTCAGGCCGCCGTCGGTGGACTTGCTGACATCAGTGAAATTCTTAATGTTCAGCCAGGAACCGTCATGCAGCAGCAGAATCGCGCCGCCCTGGAAACCGTTGTTGCTGAACTCCTTCGTTCTCTCCCATGTCTTGCCGCCGTCTGCGGACACATAGTGGTAAGAGGAGCCGGAGAATGCCAGCAGTCTTCCGTCGCCCAGTTCCATGATGCTGAACAGGTCGCCGGTATAGCCGTCGATCACATCTTCAGAATAGTAATCGATGGCGCCGTCAATAACGCTGCCCTGGCCGCTGAGCAGCTTTGCGTCAAAGTCATCCATGTCGATGTTGCAGCATTCGGTATACACGCCGATATTACCGGGCATGACCTTCTTGCCGGCGTCGGCAGTAACGACCTTTTCGCCGTCAACATACAGCTCCAGCTTGGTGTCCTCAGCCACCAGGCGAACGGTGTACCACTTGTTCAGATCAAATACGGATTCTGCATCCGCCCAGGTAGTCACTTCCGCAAAGTCTCTGCCATAGCGAACCTTGATGAACCACTTGTCCATCGTAAAGTCGTAACCAGCCTTGATATAGGAATCCTTGGTGTTCAGACGGGAAACCAGACCCACAACAGGGAAGTCACCCACTTCGGTAACTCTCAGCTTAGCGGATACATCCACATCGGTCTCAAAGACATGGAGCCAGGAGAAGGAATTATCAGCAGTATGGTCAGTGCTGCTGTAATACAGGTTGTCGCCTTCTGCCTTGACAGTCCACTTGTCCTGGGGCCAGGGCTCCTGCCAGTGGCTGGGATCCTTGCCTGCGGTCTCATCCTGGAAGTCATCGGACCACTCGGTGGCAGGCAGATCGGGGTTGGTGGTATACTCGATCTCGTCCACCCACTCGTTTTCAACGCCGCGGATCTCCAGATTGTCAAACTTGACCCAGTTTTCGGAGGCTCTCAGAGAAAATGCGCCGTGATCCAGAATGGATGTAAAGGTGGAGTTCTTTTCAGCCTGATGCTCGATCCACAGAACACCGTCTACATAGCATCTGACATAGCCTTCCTCGTAGGTGATCCGCAGATTGTACCACTTGCCGGTCTCAAAATCCAGATCCTTGTACTCATCCATGTAGTCATCTTCCCGGTTTGCATAGATGGTTACGCCGCTGTTTGCAAACAGGTAGATGCGGTTGTCTTTATCGGTGACTCTGAGTTCATAAGCTTCCTTATCATAAATATGGAACTGGAAGCCGGCCCAGGCCTTTTCCTCGATCAACTGAATGTCCACAGAAATAGAACGGATGGAGAAGTCTCTGTTCATCAGCTTATTTGCTGTGTTATAGGATGTAGGCGACTTGACGGTGGTTGTATCATACTCATACATTTCACCGTTCAGAACGAACCAGTTGCCCATATCAGACATTTTGGTAATGTCATAGTCGTTCTCATACTTATCGTTGGCATCAACGGTGTCGAAGTCATCAGAGAAGACTACCTTTGTGCCGGCGATCTCAGGGTACTTCTGGAACAGGACCGCTTCCTCTGCCTTGGCAAGCTTCTCCTTAACAGCGTCACTAAGCTTCGCCTTTTCCACGTAGGTCAGGCCGTCATACTGCTCTGCCAGAGCATTCACCTTTGCTTCGTCAAGGTTATTTAGATCCAGTGCTTCGATGGCAGCACTCAGAGCATTAACCTGCTCGGTTCTGTCAATGACCTTGTAGTAAAGCGGAACGATCCGGTTGTCGTACGCGATCTGGGCCATATGCTCGCCCAGGGCAAGGCCGTCTTCGGGCATGGTGACTTCCAGCGTATCCACGGGGATCAGCTTCGCTTCGTTGACGCCATCCTCAGCCTTGATAAACAGGTAGATCAGGTTGGGAACATGGCCCAGGGGAACTTCAATGGGAGCCGCGGAGGTACCGACAGCATTTCCCTTTTCATCCACAAGGGTCAGCTGGGCAGGAGCAAATGCCTCACTGGTGGTCAGGGAAACGATGGCACCGCCATTGTTGGCAGCAACACCGGTAACACCCGCTTCAATGGGAGCATCGTCCTTATATTCCAGCATACGGACGCCGTTCAGATAGGCCTGGATCAGGCCTTCGTACATATACAGCCGCAGGATGTAGCCAGTATTTGGCTTGACCTTCACGCCTGCGAGGTACAGATCCATGAAGCTGACAGAGCCCAGAACGGTAGGTTCACCGTTGTTCACTACCTTGGTCAGAACCAGACCGTCTTCCTGATCCATAACCAGCTTATAGTAGGAGCCGGTGCTGACATCATATCTGCCCATAACGCCGACTTCGCCGGCTGCGGGAGTGATAACACTGACTTCTGCATTGTAGTTATCCAGAGTGCACTTCTTCTTCAATGCAGAAACGCCAACCTTAGAGGCATTGGAATTCTCATAGACCAGCTTGTTGTCCACGATCTTCCATGTGCCGTCAGTACCGATGTCCCAGTCGGAAGCAAGCGCATCGACGCCGGGCACCTCGAAGGTGTAAGTAGCGAACTGACGGTTGTCACTCAGTTCGACTGCATAAACCGCCAGATTGTCAAACTTGGCAGTGCCGGTGACCTTATAGCCCATAGCACCCTTTGTCAAAGCGCCGGAGGTGATTTCAGCTTCCAGCAGCAGCGCTGCATCCACATAGGCTTTCAGCACGGAGCCGTCGCCATCCACTTCCAGCTTTGTGAAGTACCAGTTTCCGGGAGTAAAGGCCTTTTCCTGAGTAGCCAGCAGCACCTCATTGGCGCCGGATACCTGATACAGGCTCAATGCAGTGGCGGTCATGCGCAGCTCGTAGTAGCTGTCGCCGCTGGCATGGGCAATAATGCTGGCCGCAGAATCGGCAGCGCCCAGAGCAATATCCGTATCAATGGCATAGTCTGCCCAGTTTTCCGCAAGGTTGGTCTCGCCGCTCTTAGCGGAGATCAGGCTGACGGAGGTGTCCTTGCAGACAGCATTGTAGGCTCCGCCGTTTACAGCCCAGGAATTGAGCACATAGGCTTTTTCGGTGGTACGTGCAGCGGCCAGATAGGCCTCTGCAGTCTGGTTTTCGGCCAGCGTGAAGGAGTCCTCATAGACAACTGTTCCGTCTGCCAGGGTAACCTTGAAGTTATCAAAGTTTGCAACCCAACCGCCGGTGACTTTATCCGTACGAATGCCTACACCGCCGGAAGTGAAGGGCGCAACGGTCACAGTCTCACCCTTATAGGTTCCGGATCCATATGTGTAAGCAAAATTGCCGTCGTCAATATAGGTGCCGGACTTTGTCTGTCCGTTTTCCTTGGTCATCGTAACGGTGATTTCGTTGCCGCGGAAGGTCATGGAGTAATGCGCCCAGTTGCCCTCACCGGCATTCCAATTACTAATGAGAGACTTGCCCACTTCCACAGTTCCTCCAAATGGGGAAGTGAACAGCTTGGTCAGATACACATGCTGGCTATGCACTTTAAGCGCATAGTAGCAGATTTTTCCGGCTTCGTCCTTATGCACTCTGCCCAGCAGGAATGCACCCGTGGAGGTGCTGGTGTTTCTTCTGATATCCGCTTCCACCGTATAATCCGTCCAGTTTGCGCTGGGGTCAATGACCTGAGTCGGATCATCGGGATTTGCGGTGCTGGTATTCAGATAAAGACACTGGCGTGTGCCATTTACCGTTGTCACATTGAGGGAAGTACCGTATTTTTCCGCATATGCTTCACCTGCTGCGGAAATATCCAGTGTTGTATCGCTGCTCAGCGCAGGATTCCAACTGTTTTCCACATCCCATGCTTTCAGCGCCATATCGCCGACCCACTGGTAGGTTGTTCCCTGCACAAAGCGGTCGTCGGAGAAATCATCATAAAATGCAGTGGAGCCGTCGGCAAAGATCACCTTGGCATTGTCAAAATTAGTGATAGCGCTTCTGCCCTGGGTCTCCAGATAGACGGAGCCGGAAGTATAAGCGGGTCCGCCCTTGGTGCCGTCATCCGTGTAGGAGATCATGGCCTTGTCATTATAATAAACAGTAATATGATTACCGTCCAACTCGATCTTGATGTTATTCCAGGCGCCGGCAACACAGGACTGGTTAGAAGCTCTTCCCAGTTCCACATTGGTCTCTTTGCCCTGGTCATCCAGATAAACTTTATTCAAAGCAAGAATACCAGTTTTTATATTGGGATCCTTTGCAGCGTCGCCGCCGGACATCGAGACCATATAGCCAGTGGCAGAACCTTCCTGCCCTCTGACCCAAATACGAAGCGTCTGTCCTCCGGCAATACCATTTTCCGCAGTTTTAGCCGTGCGCATATAGCTGACACTAAACGTATAGTCAGTCCAAGCCTTAGACAGATCCTTGCCGTTGGAATCCAAAGCTCTCAGATATGCCTCACTTCTGTAGCTGCCAGAGGTGGGCACATAAGAAGACTCATAGTAGCCGTCTTTTACCGACCATGTGGCAGTACCAACATTTTCCCACTTATAGGTAACACCGTCAATGTAGCGGTCGTCGCTAAAGTCGTCGGTAAAAATGTTGGGGAGAATGTCATTCGATTCCTCTGCGGCATTTGCTGCGCCGGGGAACTGAATGGGGATGATCAGCATGGAAAGCGCCAATGCAAAAGCGAGAATGCGCTTCCATTTTGCTTTTGTCTGTCGATTGTCGTGCGAGTTTTTCATGTTAACATCCTTTCCATAATAGAATTTGTATTATTTGCTGTCAGGTGCTGTTATTGATGCACCACAGCGCTTCTGCAATCGCCATCACCTCGCTTTTAAGAATAAATACTTGTATGTTTATCAAAAGGTCTTTCTTTTGAACAACAGCAACTGCGTTCCCAATTCGTCCGCAGCTTGTGGATATCTGACCGCCCTATCAGGACACTAAAGAACTCACTTACTAAATATAGACCAAGTAAAATTTCCATTCTAACCTAACGGAATTATCATCAAAAAACAGCACTGTGCACCAATTGACTGCAATTCGGCTTGATTCCTTTGTGATATTACACCACAATTAATGTTTGTTACATTATTATCATACAGACTACCTAATAAAATACAATTAACAGGACAGACAACCAAATTCACAACATGTCCGTTTTGGAAATATATATTAGAAATATGACTTAGGAGCAGCGTCACATCCGGAACACAAATAATTTCTGTAGTTATTCTATACCATTCAACCGTATCACGGCCGCAAACTACTGCTACCCATCTAACCGGCAGCAAACCAGCATGACACATAGATCGTATTGCTTGTTTTGTCCTGTAAAAATGCACCCAACAGATCAATCCGCCGGATGCGTTCTTTACATCTGAAAACGATTCAAATACGAACAACCCAAAAACCGAGAAAGAATGTATGCCAAGCAGCTGTCTCCCGTTGTATATCGTTTTATCCAAATTCCTAGATGCAGGAATCTGCATCTTAAAAAATATTCCAAGTCATATGACTCGGGGTGTTTTTCTGGTTGTGGGGGAGTAATAGGCCACCAGGCAGTTACATTCCTATGGGGTCGCGGTCTCTTTTTCGCCGGAAAAAGAAAAAAACCCAAAACCCGTTGAAAACAAAGGGTTTTGGACTTTGGTGCCGGTGACCGGACTCGATTTGCATTTTGCTCCCATGGGAGCAAAATAAATGTTCGCCTCCGTCAAGCCGTCGGCGGCAACGCTCGCCCGCGCTGCATTTAGATGGGTTCGAGCCCCGTTTCCTTCAATATCAAAAAGACAGACACCCTTGTAAGGGTGCCTGTCTTTTTGGTGCGGGTGTTCATAACGGACTTGACTTAAACTAACAAAATACCGGCAGAAACACACATATTCCTCCGTAGATTCGTCATTTTTCAAAGCTTTTAGTAAAATGACAGTAGAAAAACAGAAGGAGGAACTAATTATGAAATCTACATACGAAACTATGGGTGGTAAATACCAACAGAACGGTGACTATTTGCTACCTAACCTTGAAGTACCGGAGTGTCCGAAAGTGGGCGTTTGGGGTGAACGCCGCCGCACATATTTGCGTGAGCAGCAAAGGGCACTTTACACCACAATGATGCTTAGTGACACACTGAATACCCATCTTGAAGAAGTGGATCGCACCGCTGCTGAAATGTTTGATTGCTTAACCTCACAACTGGCAGCGCAGGAAGGTATCACAGAACAGCTGAAAACCACCAATCAAATGGAATGGGTGCAGCAGATGAACAATATCCACAACCGTGCCGCAGAGGTCGTGTGGAAGGAGTTGATCTGTGTATGAAGCAGCCTAAAAGAATATTGGTTCTCAGTTCGTCTGAATACCGGCTGATGCTCCATGGCTTGCTCCACTTTCGCAACAAGTTGATTGTGCAGGGCAGATACCCGGATGCTATTAACGAGCTACTGGTGAAGCTCCAGCGAGCCAGGAGGTGCCGACATGGATAAGAGAAAAGCGGCTGAAAACATACATAGATACCCATCAATTTGCTCCTGGCGAAAACGACTGCGAAACTGTCCTGGATCAACTCTACCAAGCCTATCAAGAATCCCACGAATCCGATCCACCGGACATCCGGGATGGCTTCCGTGAACAGGACATACTTCTGGGGCATTTGCCATTAGAAGATAACAATACGGTATTCAATCTCTGTTGCAGCCTATGTACCGCATACGAGCATAAAGCATTCCTGGACGGCCTCCAATACGGAGCACATCTCATTCTTGAACTGTATAAATATTTTTGGACCACAGTTTCAACGCGAAACTGTGGTCCAAATCTTTATCTACTCAGAAGAATATTAAGTTAGAATTGGGAATATTTAATTCGATCAAGTTTTAGACTAATGCTTTGCTGTTGATGGTATATTGCACCACCCAAGGCTCTAAGTGCCTTTTCGACTTTATCGAAATACTGAATAATTTGCTTTTTGGTAGGGTTATCCACATCGATGCTATACAGTTTCACATGCAGATCCTCATATTCGTCTACAAGAGCAAGTGCATCATATCCCATTTCTTTACAGTATGTGGTGGGGTCAATTGCAAGTTGCTCATTGAAGGAACCCTGGAGTATGTAGTCATTAACCCAGTTTGCGTGGGAACCGACATCGTAGATGAAATTAAACAATTCTTCATCCCCATCAAATTGAGCAAATTGTTTTCTTAGCAACTCGTGATACATGGACTGGAATTCTTTGATTTTTGCACTTAGCTCAACCAAGAAATTTTGCTGGCTTTCAAGTTCTGCTATCGTTCTTTGCTTTCTACCAGCAATGAGGCAAATTACTAAACCAGTAATCAAACCAGCAAAAATATTAGCAAATATAGATGACCAAAAACTAATGCCGCAGGAATCCATTTTCCACGAAATTAATAAGGAGCCGAGAGCAATAAACGTGGCACCCAAAGCAACCTTATTGTGTGGCAAGCTGAGGTCCATCTTTTTTCTCTTATGCCGATCTATATTTTTACGAGATGCTTTTCTGTTTCTGATGTTCACTTTTGAAACCTCCAATAATGGCAATGCGTCAATGCTTGCTATTTAGTCAAATACATACATTCCAAACAGGCCAAGGAGACCTTCCCCGCAATCGTATTCCATATCGCAGGCATCTGCCAATTTTTTGACGAAGATACAATAGGCAGACATACAGGAATACTTAAGATCCGGGAATTTACAAGGTAGTCCTTGCGTTTGG
This sequence comes from Faecousia sp., assembly GCA_045576415.1. Taxonomy (GTDB): domain Bacteria; phylum Bacillota; class Clostridia; order Oscillospirales; family Oscillospiraceae; genus Faecousia. Next base: position 8,988 of record JAZNGJ010000042.1, read on the forward strand.
GCGCAGGGTGTGCATAGAGCGCAGCCACTGGCTCCTACGATCAAACCGTCGTATCCGGCTTCACGCAACTTCTTCACCACACGAATCTCGGAAGCATTATGGCTTTTCTTTGCGTGTTTGATGGCTGGTACATCGGAATAGTCTGCTACCTGCCAGATAGTCTGCAAGACCAGTGCTTTCTTATGCGTAAGAATCCGCTGTTTCATTTCCTCCGGACTGCCGCAATCGGGCGGGCAGGAATAGTTTGCACCATACTGACCGCAGAGGTTTTCTTCACAGTATGGACGGAAGGATGGGTCAAATACGATTTGTGTGGTATCCACGATTGCAGCCGCCGCAAAGCCTTCTTCGAGAGCTAATTGGATCATTTCATTTTCTGTCATATGCAACACCTCACAATAACTATACTGTTTGGTACACACCTTGTCAAGAAACAGAGAATTGTCTATAATCCTATGTTTTTTAAGATTTATGTTGCAATTTATCTCAAATATTAAGGTTTTCGCTTTTTCGATTGACATTTGCATTGTATTCGTGTATACTGACCGTGCAAGTAAATATTCCGTTTGAGTGCCTGCGGCTGTGGTAACAGCGCCGCAGGAGAATAGAAAACCGGGTGAGAATCCCGGACGGTACCGCCGCTGTATGCGTGGAGGCGCCACACCTGACGAAAGTCGGTCATTGGGGAAACCTGAGAAGGCTGTGTGGAGCTTAGGATGCGTAAGTCAGAAGAACTGCTTAAATGAGGTAAAAACACTAGGGTCTGCAAGTACGGAACCTGTGGTTTTTTGTTGCGGAAAAACGGCTGCAGCGGCCCAGTATAGGGTTGCTGCAGCTTTTTTGCTGTGACCGTCTGTGTAGGTCATTCCCCCTTGACCTGCTGATTGCCCGGACGGTCACGGCCCGCAAACCAACTGAATATTGCTTATCGATGCGGTGTGGTGATCCGGTGAGAAACCGGAACAACCGTCCATTGCTGTGTTTGGTATCCCCTTTGCCATAAGTCAGAGAGCCAGCCGCATCGATTGGGTTTATCACGCTTTGACAGGAGAGTGCAGCCTAATTTATCCGTACTTGAGGATAAATAGGTTGCACTTTTTTATTTGCGGATAAGCCACATGAGAAAAGAAGGAGGGATGCAAGTGACACCGGAAGAAAAGAAGGCCTGGGCGGAGGACCTTCTGCGACAAAAGTTTGCGGAGCTTGGAAGGCTCCCCACAAAAAAAGACTTCGACAGTGCCTCTTGCGCCCAGATCAAGGCATACCTTGGTCCGTGGCCCCGTGCATTGGAGTCTGCCGGGCTGAAGCAGCCCAAGGAAAAGAAAGTAAGCGAATCGCAATAAGAAAGGACGAACTGAAATGCGAATGACCAAGAAACTACTTAGTATGATCCTTGCCGTCGTTATGGTATTGGGTCTGCTGCCCGCAACCGCCTTTGCAACGGGTGAAGATGTGGTGTACATCTCTGTCAGCTATGATGACAAATTTACAGACGATAAAAATGGCAACCCCATAGCTTTTGTCCCCGTATCCTTTGACACCCTGGCCGGTGTCGATTTGAATGACTACAACCTGAGTGAATATCTGTATGATGAAGATGAGGATGGTACTCCCGAAATCACTGCGCTGCAGCTGATCATCTACGCCCACGAAGAACTGTATGGCGGTGATTTCAGTGAGGTGACCTTCACCGGTGCCCCCGGAAGCTCCTACTTCCAAGGCGGATTATTTGGTCGCGATGAAAACCTAAACTACTATCTGAACGGTCAGTATCCTCTGGCACGGGGTGGTTGGGGTGCTACCTCCGATCAGATCGTGCTGGAAGCAGGCGACTTTATTAATCTCGCCGGCTTTACCAGCTGGGATTTCTATCAGGACACCGGTTACGGTTTTCACTTCTTTGCGGATGAGAATGGTGATATTGTCCACAGCTATACCGGAGAAGTCGGCACTGCTCTTGATGTGAAGCTGATCAAGGGTACTAAGGATTATGAGTATAATTCTGTATTCTTTGATGTTCCGGATTACACCGTCCACTATGGTACTGCGCTGTATGAAGAAACCGGCACTGTGACCACTGACAGTAGCGCCAGTGCATCGATTACCTTCCCCTCTGCCGGCACTTGGTATCTTTGGGCAGATGGTGGCTATGGCAATGAGTATCCCGATTCTATCGTTTCCGCACCGGGCTATGCTAAGGTAACTGTGACAGCAGCAGAAACCTCTGAACAGCCCCGTGAAGCCCAAAGCGTTACCACCCAGTTGAATGCAACGATGGCTAAGTTGGCCTCTACCGTAACCGCCCCCGCCTTTGGTACTGATGCAGGCGAGTGGACAGTGCTCAGCCTTGCCCGTGGTGGTTACTATGCCAAGGATAATGCCTACTTTACCGATTACTATGATCGCATTGTAGAAACAGTCAACACCACTGCCGCTTCCGTCAACATGAGTGGTGCTCTGCACAAGAACAAGTCCACCGAGAACTCCCGTCTAATCGTGGCTCTGTCTGCTATCGGCAAGGACGCAACCTCTGTGGGCAATTGGGATCTGGTGGAAGCTTACAGCGCTAACGGTCTGACCTGGATCAAGAAACAAGGTCTGAATGGCACCATCTGGGCTCTGATCGCGTTGGATTCCAATAACTATGCAACCTCTGATACAACCATTCGCCAGCAGTGTGTGGATTCCATTCTGTCTTTGCAGCACGACGACGGCGGTTGGGCATTGCAGGCAAATAAGACTTATGCATCCGACCCGGATGTGACCGGTATGGCACTGACCGCCTTGTACCCCTACCGTGATCAACCTGCTGTTGCGGCGGCTTGTGAAGAAGCTTTTGCCTGTCTGTCCGCAATGCAGCACGATAACGGCACCTTTGCCTCCGGCGGCAGCGAATGCGCCGAAAGTTGTGCATGGGTCATTGTTGCCACCACAACCTGGGGCATTAACCCCGATACTGACAGTCGCTTTATTAAAAACGACAAGTCTGTTGTGGACGGATTGCTTGCCCACTATCTGTCCGATTCCGCAACCTTCCAGCATGCCGTTGGCGCAGGGTCCAATGCTATGGCAACCGACCAGTCCTGTTATGCACTGGTTGCTTATGACCGCTTCATTAACGGCAAGAAAGCACTTTATGATTATTCCGATGTGACCTTTGAGGAAGACACCGTTGTCACCGGCAAGCCTACAGCAACTCTGGGTCTGCCTGCGCAGATCACCGACGATGTAGGTAAGACCTTCAATGCTGTTATCACCCTCGACCAGTGGGACAATACCGCAGGTTATAAGCTCATTGATTTTATTCTGAATGTTCCTGACGGACTGAGTGTTACCGGCGTGACTGCCGGCAGCCGTCTGACCGGTGGCGAGGTCAGCTACCATCTGGATGAGGACGGCAAGTTGCGTGTGGTGTATTTTGATGCAAACGAACACAGTGATCTTACTGTTATTAGCAACACAGAGGGCAATTCCTTCCCCGCACAGTTCTTCACCGTTACCTTCCAAGTGGATGCTGCAAATGTGGGTGAGAAGAAAAATATTGCTATCTCCGGTATGTCTGTCAAGCTTACCTCCGATTCCAGTGATGAAAACGCAATGGTAAAAGTTGACACAACTACTGCTGCGGGTAATATTGAAGTTGTAAAGGGTATCTCCTACAGTGCGATCTGTCTGTATACCGGTGACGATATCGACCTGATACCTGCCACTAAGATGGCTGTTGCTGTGTCCGTGGTTGGCATCGAGAACGCTACCAAACTGACCTACAACGACGGTACCAACCAGTATGTCTTTAAGTACAGCGAGGAGATCTCCAATAAAACCGGCATTGCTACCTATGTGGCATTGGTGGATGCATCCATCGCTATGGAACAGTTCGTGAACAAATTGAACTTCACATTTACTGAGGATGCAGCAACCAACATTAAGTTTGGTGATACCAACGGTGACGGTGTGGTAAATGCGCAGGACGCTTTGAATGCGGTGGATGCATGGTTGCGTAAGGGCGATGCTCCTACCGATGATCAGATCCTCACATTGAACGTAAATGGCGATACTCGCATCAACACCTTCGATGCTTTGGGCATCGTGGAGAAGTTTGTAGACGGCAGCGACTTCGGTGTTGTTACCAAAGCCGCAACCATCACTACCAATCAGTAATCATTCTTTGGGTGGGAGATACACTCTCCCACCCAACCTTTGCAAGGGAGTGTTTCTATGAAGCAGTTTATAAAAAAAAGATGGCCGTGGATTGTCGGTGCCTGTGTCTTGATAGCAGCAGTTGTATTGTTGCTGGTACGGTGCAGTAGTGATCCTGTTTCGGGCGAGCCAACCTTGATTGTGGAAACACCTCAAAAACTCTCCGCATCCCAGACAAAGGAGTTCACCTTGGATGTGACTATTTCTGCTTTAGGTGATACCAACTATCCAGCAATGAGTATGAGCATCGCCTTTGATTCCTCCAGACTGGAGTTCCTGGGTGTGGAAGAAGGAAATATTTTTATTCTGAGCGATGAGAATAGCACAGGTCAAAAACTCCCAGACTGGAGCTGCAATGTGCAAAACAGTAACGACACCGGCCTTATTAACATCATGTATTTGGATATGACCGGCGGCAAAAACTCGTTTACTAAGGAATTATTGGCAGACGACCACAATGTTGTTCTTCGCCTCAAATTTCGGCTCCGGGGTAGCGTACGTCCCGGTGATGTTCTTGATTTAATTTTGGAAGATGCGGTATTCGCTGCTTCTGACGAACCCCAAAGTCTTGCCATGACGGCAGATACCTTGAAAGTGAAAAATGGCAGGCTTGTGATTGGAGAATAATGATGAAGAAAATACTGAGCCTTTTATTGGCTTTTACTATAATGCTTTCTCTTTGTGCCTGCCAAGGAAATTTCGGCAGCGTGGATCTGAAGGATTCCATTGCTATTCCCGATGATGGCATTATCAAAGAGAGTGTCATAAAGCAAATTAAAAACGAGAATGCCATCGGTGTCTTTGCCGGAAAATCCGGTGACTTTAAGTATGAATGGACTATCTTTGGCAGCGATATCGAAGACACTAAGGAAATTAACCTGCAGGCACAAATCAGTAAGACAGCAGACGGTGCTGTTGCGGTGGTACTGGCACAGACGGATGCATTTGGCTTTTCCGGATTGCTGTCCATCCATTTGGAAGAAAAATGGGAAGAGGACAGTGCAACAGCTTATCAAAACGATCAGCCGGTAGCATCAGTTTCTTTGACCGGCAGCAAAGACAATACGATTTTGAATTGCATCTTGGACGGAACACTGCAGGAGTTTACCATCAAAGCCGATGTACTTCCAGAGGAAGAAGAGACTACCAAAGGCGTAGAGCCTCCTACGGAAGAGACTACAATTCCTACAACTGGCAATGATGACTACCTGTCCAGACCGGGCAGCAACGATGATAAGGTTTATACGGATGGTAAAGATAAATACCTCACTGATCCTATCCCGCAAGGCAAACCCCAGCCTGTGGAGCCAGAAGATCAGGATGTGGATAAAGCTAAAACCTATACCTGTACATTCTCCATCGAGTGCTCTACCATCCTAAACAACTTGGATCAGTTGGATCCTGAGAAACTGGAAATGGTTCCTTCCGGTGGCGTGATTCTGAAAAAGACCACTGTTACTTTCTACGAGGGTGAATCTGTATTTGATGTTCTTCAGCGTCTGTGCAAAGAGAAGGGTATCCATATGGAATCTTCCTGGACACCAATTTACAACAGTGCCTACATTGAAGGTATCTACAATTTGTATGAATTTGATTGCGGCGAACTCTCCGGATGGATGTACAGAGTCAATGGCTGGTATCCCAACTACGGCTGTTCCCGTTATCAGCTCATGGATGGCGATGTGGTGGAATGGCGGTATACCTGTGATCTGGGTCACGATGTGGGTAGAGGTCTGAGTTAAATGGGCAGAGACGGCTTTCGAAAATATCACCCACTGGTAAATTTCTTGTATTTTTCCTTGGTGATCGGTTTTTCCATGGCGCTGAATCATCCTTTGGCGCAAGGAATCTCTCTGGTCTGCGCAGCTGCTTATGCTGTGCAGGCCGAGGGAAAGAAAGCAGTGCTGTTCACATTGAAATGGTGTCTGCCCATTATGTTGCTGACGGCATTTATGAATCCCGCATTCAGCCATGAGGGTATCACCATCTTGCTGTATTTCCCCACAGGAAATCCGCTGACTTTGGAGAGTATCCTCTACGGGTTATCTTCCGGTGTGATGATCGCCACGGTGATGCTGTGGTTTCTGAACTTCAACCGGGTCATCACCTCCGATAAGTTTATTTACCTTTTTGGTCGCATCATCCCGGCGATGTCTTTGGTTTTGAGTATGACCCTGCGGTTTATTCCTAAGTTTAAATCGCAGATGGATAGTGTAGTGGATGCTCAGCGGAGCATTGGCAGAGATATTTCAGAAGGTAGCCTTTGGCACCGGACGAAGATTGCCATTACCGTGCTGTCCATTATGATTACATGGGCGCTGGAAAATGCCATTGAGACTGCCGATAGCATGAAAAGCCGGGGCTACGGTCTGAAAGGCCGCACCGCCTTTTCTATCTACCGCTTTGATGACCGGGATAAGATGGCTTTTACTTTCTTGAGTTTCTGTGGCTTTTATCTACTGGCGGGCATGATCGTGTCTGCCTTTAGATTCCGGTATTTCCCTAGCATCCGCTATATTGGCTTGAACTGCGTGACCCTTTCTTTTCAGTTTGTATATTTGATTATGTGTTTGATGCCCGTGGTGCTGAACGCGGCAGAGGAGAGAAAATGGAAAGCTATTCATTCAAAAATGTAGATTTTACATACCCGGAGGGCGAGAAAAAAGCCCTTCGCGGAATCTGCTTCACCGTTCAGCAAGGTGAGTTTGTGATCCTCTG
>JAZNGJ010000043.1:0-41462 GCA_045576415.1 Faecousia sp.
GTAGGAGTTCTCGTTGTCGTACCAGGAAACAACCTGAACCTGGGTCATGCCGCCGGGCAGCTTGTTGACCATGGTCTGGGTAGCGTCGAACAGGGAGCCGAAGGTCATGCCGATGATGTCGGAAGAAACGATCTCATCCTCGGTGTAGCCGTAGGACTCGGTGACAGCAGCCTTCATAGCAGCGTTGATCTCGTCCTTGGTGACTTCCTTAGCAACAACAGCGTTCAGGATGGTGGTGGAGCCGGTGGGGGTGGGGATTCTCTGAGCAGCGCCGATCAGCTTGCCGTTCAGCTCGGGGATGACCAGGCCGATAGCCTTGGCAGCACCGGTGGAGTTGGGAACGATGTTGATAGCACCGGCGCGGGAGCGGCGCAGGTCGCCCTTTCTCTGGGGACCGTCCAGGATCATCTGGTCGCCGGTATAAGCGTGGATGGTGCACATAATGCCGGACTCGATGGGAGCCAGGTCGTTCAGAGCCTTAGCCATGGGAGCCAGGCAGTTGGTGGTGCAGGAAGCAGCGGAGATGATGTTGTCTTCCTTAGTCAGGGTCTCGTGGTTGACGTTGTAAACGATGGTGGGCAGATCGTTGCCTGCGGGAGCAGAGATAACGACCTTCTTGGCACCGGCGTCGATGTGAGCCTGAGCCTTAGCCTTGGAAGTGTAGAAACCGGTGCACTCCAGAACGACGTCAACATCCAGATCCTTCCAGGGCAGCTCAGCGGCGTTAGCCTTGGCGTAGATGGTGATCTTCTTGCCGTCGACAACGATGTTGTCCTCGCCAGCCTCGACAGTGTGCGTGCCGAAGGGAGCGGCGTAAGCACCCTGAGTGGAGTCGTACTTCAGCAGGTGAGCCAGCATCTTGGGGGAGGTCAGGTCGTTGATAGCGACAACCTCGAAGCCCTCAGCGCCGAACATCTGACGGAAAGCCAGACGACCGATACGACCGAAACCATTAATAGCAACTTTAACAGACATGGGAAATTTCCTCCATTTCAAAATTACTGCTGTGCAGTATATTAGACAGTCTTTTGTGCGGAATCGATAAATCCGCACGGATTCATTATACTATACCACAAACTTCTTGTAAAGTATCAGTTTTACACAAAACGATAATTTTTTTGGAAAACCTTTCTGCAATTTCTCACAGCCGGTGCCGCGCAGAGCACGGAATTTCCGTTTATTGCTCAGCTTGAAACGACGCTGTCTGGTAAAAAACGGTGTCATTCCGAGGAGCCGACAGGCGACGTGGGAATCTCCTGGCAGGATGTACGTCTCTGCACAGCGTATCGATAGATTGTACCGGGAGATTGCCACGGCCTCGTTGAGGCCTCGCAATGACATGCGTTTTAATCGGTACGCCGGAACAGACAGAATTCGTATCTTACTCGCTATAGCCCATGGGGTTCTGGCTTTGCCAGCGCCATGCGTCCCGCACCATATCGTTAAGATCCTTTTTCGCCTTCCAGCCCAGCTTTTCCGCACTTTTAGCAGGGTCGGCATAGCAAACGGCAATGTCGCCGGGGCGGCGGTCTACGATCTCATAGGGAACGGGCACCCGGTTGGTGTCGATGAAGGCGTGGACCATGTCCAGCACGCTGTAGCCGGTGCCGGTGCCGAGATTAAAGACCTCGCAGCCCTTGTTTTCCGTTACAAACTTTACCGCTGCCACATGGCCCTTGGCAAGGTCCACCACATGGATGTAGTCCCGCACGCCGGTGCCGTCGGGGGTGTCGTAGTCGTTGCCAAAAACGCTCAGGTGATCCCGGCGGCCAACGGCTACCTGGGTGATGTAGGGCATCAGATTATTGGGGATGCCCCGGGGATCTTCGCCGATGCGTCCGCTTTCGTGGGCGCCGATGGGGTTAAAGTAGCGCAGCAGCACGATGCCCCAGTCCTTATCGGCGTTTGCCATGCCGGAGAGGATCTGCTCGGTCATGTACTTGGTCCAGCCGTAGGGATTGGTGCAGTTTCCGGTGCGGCTGGTTTCTTTCAGGGGCATTTCGTTGTCTGCGGTGTAGACCGTTGCCGATGAGGAGAAGATGATGTTCTTCATGCCCGCTTCTGCCATCACCTTGGTCAGCACAAGGGTGGAGTTGAGATTGTTGTCGTAGTATTTCCAAGGAATGGACACGCTTTCGCCAACAGCCTTCAGTCCGGCAAAGTGGATGACGCAGCCGATGTCGTTTTCCGCGAAGATCTGTTTCAGCAGGGCTTCGTCCCGGACATCGCCTTCGTAAAATTTCAGAGACTTTCCCGTCAACTCCTGTACCCGGTTCAAACTTTCGGGGTTGGAATTGCACAGATTGTCAATGACGATCACGCCGTAGTTTTCGTTCAGCAGTTCCACACAGGTGTGGGAGCCGATGTAGCCGGCGCCGCCGGTGACCAGAACATTCATACAAAGTCCTCCTGTTTTCGCATATTTTCCATGTTATCATTTTACTGTCTTCCGGAGAAAAAAGCAAGGCAGGTCTTTTGTACCTTCCGATTTTATCTTGCTATTTTTCGGTGATGCAGGTATAATGGTATAAGGAATGCTATGCAAACCGGGAAATTGGGATGGAGGTGTCTCCATGGAAAAGAAAAAGATTCTGCTGTTGACCACCGGCGGCACCATTGCGTCCTTGGAGGGGTCTGACGGGCTGGAGCCCCACCGCTCCGATGTGATGGAGCGGGAATTAAATCAGCTGCGCACCTATTATGATATTACGGTGCGGGATGTGATGTGTCTGGATTCTTCCAATATCCGTCCCGAAGAATGGAAACTCATTGCCCGGCGGGTCTTTACCGAGAGAGCCGGCTTTGACGGTATCGTTATCTCCCACGGAACAGATACTATGGCATATACGGCCTCTGCCGTGACTTTTATGCTGCCGGATATCGATGTGCCGGTGGTATTCACCGGCTCCCAGCTGCCGCTGGCGGATATCCTTTCCGATGGGCCGGACAATCTGCGTACCGCCTTTGCCATGGCGGCGTCGGGAAAGCCGGGTGTTTTCCTTGCCTTTGACCGGAAGATCATGCTGGGCTGCCGGGCGGTGAAGGTCCGGGCTTCCGGTTTTTCCGCCTTTGAAAGCGTCAATGCCCGCTATGCCGGGCAGGTCAGCAACCGGGGCCTTGTGCTGGATGAGCGTGTGCTGCCCCGGGTCAATGGGGAAGCGCAGCTGCGATGCGATATCAGCGAAAGCGTATTTCTTCTGAAGCTGACACCGGGTATGAACAGCGCGGTGTTTGATATGCTTTCCGCCATGGGCTACAGGGGCATCGTTATCGAAGCCTTCGGCCTTGGCGGCATCAATGTCCTCAGCCGGGAGCTGAAGTCTATCCGCCGGTGCGTGGAGGGTGGCATCAGCGTGGTGGTCACTACCCAGTGCCTGTATGATAGCTCCGATCTGCGGGTCTATCAGGTTGGCAACAAGCTTCTGGAGCTTGGGGTCATTCAGGGCCGGGATATGACCACGGAAGCGGCCATGACCAAGCTGATGTGGGCCATCGGACAGGGAATGGAGCAGGCGGAAATCAGGGAGCTTTTCTCCCGGAACCTTGCCGGCGAAGTCACGGCGTAACGGAAACGCGACCCTCATTATACAGGAGGTTATTTTATGGAAAAGATCTATGTCACCGGTCACCGGAATCCGGATACGGACTCCATCGTTGCCGCCATGGCCTATGCTTCCCTGCGCAACGCGCTGGGCGACCGGGAATATGAAGCGGCCTGCCTTGGCCGGGTGTCGGACGAGACCCAGATCGTGCTGGATAGGTTCGGCTTTGCGCCGCCAACTCGGATCCACAGCATGCACACCCAGGTGCGGGATCTGGATTTTGATAAGCCCCCGGTATTTTCCGCCGCAGTCACCATGGAGCGGGCATGGAAAATGCTGGGTAAGCACACAAATGCCATTCCCGTTGCCAATGAGGACGGCACGCTGTACGGCATGCTGTCCCGGGAGGATGTGGCGAATTACAACATGGATCTGGTCAACGCCAGCCGCTTAAGCGATGTGCCCCTTTTCAACCTGCTCAATGTGCTGGAGGGAAAGGTCATCAACGAGGCCGGCGAGCATACGGATCTGATTTCCGGCGAAGTCACCGTGGCGCTGCCCCAGAACCGGGAAAATCTGATGTTTCACAGCACCGATGCCATCGTGATCTGCGGCCATCAGCCGGATATGATCCGCCGGGCGCTGGAAATGAATGTGAACTGCTTGGTGCTGTGTCAGGCAGAGCTTTCCGAAGAACTGCGGAAGATGCCCACCAAGACCTGTGTTATTTCCACACCCCATGATGCCTACCGGGCTTTGCGGCTGATCTTCCAGTCCATTCCCGTTGGGCGGGTCTGCCGCACAGAGGATCTGATCTGCTTCCATCTGGAGGACCGGGTGGACGATGTCCGGGAGACCATGCTCAAGCACAGAGAATCCTCGTACCCTGTTCTGGACGAGGAGGAAAAAGTCGTGGGCATCCTGACCCGGTATCATCTGCTCCGCCCCCGGCGCAAGCGTGTGGTTCTGGTGGATCATAACGAGGCGGCCCAGTCCGTGCCCGGTCTGGAGGAGGCAGAGATCCTGGAGATCATCGACCACCACCGTCTGGCGGATATACAGACCACCAATCCAATTTATGTCCGCAATGAGCCGGTTGGCTCTACCAATACCATCATCGCCGGCATGTTCCAGGACCGGGGCCTTATGCCCTCGGAGAAGATGGCAGGCATGATGGCGGCGGCGATCCTTTCTGACACGGTTATGTTCAAGTCCCCCACCTGCACCGAGCGGGATATCCGCATGGCCGAGCGCATGGCCCGGATCGCCAATGTTTCGCTGGAGGAGCTGGGCCGGCAGATCTTCTCTGCTTCCATGGAAGGCAGGACAGCCCAGGATCTGCTTACTTCCGACTATAAGGAATTCCACATCGCCGGCCACGATCTGGCGGTGGCGCAGATCACCTGTGTGGATAGTCCCGGCATGCTCCAGCGCAAGGAGGAGTTCCTGGCGCTGATGGCGAAGGAGAAGGAGCAGAAGGAGCTGTCCATGATCATCCTGATGCTCACCGATGTGCTGCTGGAAGGCACCCAGATCATCTATCTGGGCGAGGATGAGACCATTCAGCAGGCCTTCAATGTTTCCCCCAAGGGCAATACCGCCTTCCTGCCGGGGATCATGAGCCGGAAAAAGCAGGTCATTCCCATGCTGTCGGCTCTTTGGGGTTAATAAAAAAGGATCGTTTATGCGACCGGTTTCCGGAAGCATCGTAGGGCGGGGGCTTGCTCCCGCCGCGGATACGCACCAAAACTTTTCGGCGGGACCAAGGCCCCGCCCTACATTCTCTATTGTTCTGCTCTGCTTTCCGATCTGATATAAAGGATAGCCAAAACCGAAAAACTATGCTATAATCACACTTTAAGGAGGGAGAATATGGGCTTTGAAGGCTTATTGGGCAATGGGCGGCTGAAGGAAAACCTGACAGCCGCGGTGAAAAATGACCGTATCTCCCACTTTTATCTGATCTCCGGCCCGGAGGGGGCGGGAAAAAAGACGCTGGCGCGGCTTTTGGCGGCGGCGGCACTGTGCCGAGGGCACGAAAAGCCTTGTCTTACCTGCCCTGCCTGCCGGAAGGTCTTGGAAGGAAACCACCCGGATTTCATCACGGTTTCCGATCCGGAGCACAAAAATGTGGCGGTGAAGATCATCCGCCAGTTCCGGGACGATGTGTTCATCCGTCCCAATGAAGCAGACCGGAAGGTCTATCAGTTCCCTCAGGAAATGGGCATCGAGGGCCAGAACGCCCTTTTGAAGATCTTGGAAGAACCGCCGTCCTACGGCGTGTTTCTCCTGCTTTCTGACAATCCGGAAAAGCTTCTGCCCACTGTCCGCTCCCGCTGTGTGGAGCTGAAACTGCTGCCGCTGCCCCAGGAGCTGCTGAAACAGGCGCTGCAGCGGGAATTTCCGGATGCCCGGGAGGAAGCGGTTCAGTCCGCGTTGGCGCGCAGCGGCGGATTTTTGGGACAGGCGAAGAAACTGCTGTCAGAAGATGCCGGTTTGCTGCCCCAAACCCTTGCCTTTGCCCGCAGCTTTGCGGAAAAGGATCCTGTGGGTCTTTTGCAGACCCTGGCGCCCATGGAAAAGTGGAAGCGGGACGCCCTCATCGAATGCCTCAACCAATGGCAGCAGCTATTGACGGAAAGCCTGTCCTGCCGGGCGGGAATGCCCGCGGCAAGCCAGCAGGCCAAGGCCGTCAGCGCCGGGCGGAGCGCGCAGGAGATCCGGCAGGCCATCAGCGCCGTGCAGCAGGGTCTTACTTATGCCCACAGCAATGTTTCCCCCGCGGCGATCTGCGGCTGGCTCAATGTGGCGCTGTAACGACAAGAAAATTTGCGGTTTTACCGATCAAATAAGGAGTATACCATGGAAGAGAATAAAGAAATGACAATGGTCCAGGTGGTGGACATCCAGTTCCGCCCCGGCCAGAAGGTCTATTATTTTGAACCCGGCGGCCTGCAGCTGCATACCGGTGACCATGTGATCATCGATACCGCCCGGGGTCCGGAGTACGGCATCTGTGCCGGCGGCAATCACCAGATCCCGGAAAAGGATGTGGTGGCACCCCTGCGCAGTGTTCTGCGCAAGGCAACAGCCCAGGACGAAAAGACCGTGGAAGAAAACCGGGAGAAGGAAAAGAAGGCTTACGATGTATGCCTGCAGAAAATTGAGGAGCTGCAGCTTGATATGCAGCTTGTCAGCGCAGAGGTGGCCTTTGATGGCAGCAAGATCCTGTTCTTTTTCACCGCGGATGAGCGTGTAGATTTCCGGGAGCTGGTCAAAAATCTGGCCTCTGTGTTCCACACCCGCATCGAGCTGCGGCAGATCGGCGTCCGGGATAAGGCGAAGATGGTAGGCGGACTTGGCATTTGCGGCCGGCCCTTCTGCTGCGCAAGCTTCCTCGACGATTTCCAGCCCGTGTCCATCAAGATGGCAAAGACCCAGAATCTCAGCCTGAACCCCACCAAGATCTCCGGCACCTGCGGCAGGCTCATGTGCTGCCTGAAATACGAGCAGGACGCCTATGAGGATCTGCTACGCAATGCCCCCAAGGCCGAGTCCTTTGTGGATACCCCCGAGGGACGGGGCACCGTTGTGGAGGTGGATCTGCTGCGCAGCCGGGTGAAGGTGCGGCTGGAGGATGAGCCGGATAATATCATCACCGTTGCCAATTCGGAGATCGCGGTGCTTCGCAGCGGCAAGGCCAAGAAAAATGATCCTCCCATCCCCGCGGATCTGGCGCCCGTTTCCGGCGGCGGCAAGCGGGTGAAGCAGGAGCCGGAGGAAAAGCCCCGGTTCCTGGATCCCATCAAGTTCCGTTATACCACCGAAGCGGTGGTGGAGGAGCCGGAGCCGGAGGAAGAGCCGGCAGAGGAAGCGGAGGAGACCAAGCGTCCCCGCCGCCGCAGAAACCGGGGAAAGAGCCGGGATAATAAGCCCGAGCCCCGGCAGGAAGCAGCCCCGGCAGAAGAAAGCAAGGCAGAGCCTGCGGAAAAGGCCAAAAAGCCCAATCACTACCGCCGCCATCATCGCCGCCGCCCCCAGAAGCAGGGAGAATGACACAAAAGATACAAAGACGCGCCGATCGGCGCGTCTTTGTGTTTACAGTAAAAACAGATCCCAGTCGGTGCCCCGGATACCCATGGCCCGCAGTGCCCGAGCTACTTCATCAGCGGATTTCGGCCCCAGTTGCCGCATATATTGGATCTTTGTCCGGCTGGCGGATGCCACATCCCGAATCCGCTCCATACCTGCCAGCTTCAGACAATTGCGGGCCCGGGCGGACAAGCCCATGTATTCCATAGGCAGGTCGGGAATATCGGTGGGGCATTCCTTCCCGGATCCATCCCGGTAGCCATCCAAATATCCCTGCCGGTAGCCTTTGATGTAGCTGCCGGTATCTTTTTTGTCCATATTGTGTCCCCCTTTTGCTTATACCCATGAAAAATAGTTGATATTTAAATCTTACCTAATACAAATAGATATGTCAACACAAATCGATGAACAAACTGGACGGACTGCGCCACTCTATATAGTAGAATCATACAAAAGGGGGCGTGTTCAATGGAACAAGAGGAATTTATCAAGCGTTTGGTTACGCTTCGGATGAACAAGGGTGTTTCGGCGAGAGATATGAGCCTGTCCATCGGACAGAGTCAAAGCTATATCAATAACATTGAGAACGGAGTCAATTACCCGTCTATGACGGTGTTCTTTTATATTTGTGATTACCTTGGCGTTTCTCCTAAGGAATTTTTCGACACAGACGCAGAGGATCCGGTAAAAGAGCGGGAGCTGCTGCAAGCGGTCAGAGGACTGGACAGCAAGCAGCTGGATATGCTGATCACGCTGGCAAAGGGGTTAAAGAAGTAACTTCCGATCCGGAAACAAGATAAAAGTCAATAAAAAGAGCCGGGTCGTGCAAACGCACGACCCGGCTGCGGTTTTTGTTGGTTACTTTACGATCTTCAGGAAGCTCAGAACCACCAGAACGATACCAACGGTGGAATAGAGACCGATCAGGGAAGCCAGCAGACCGCCCACCAGGGGGATCAGAGCGGCAACCCAGCCCAGAACAGCGCTGGCGACCAGATAAACCACGATCTTGATGATCAGCGCGGCGATATCCTTTACGCCAAAGGAATAGGGGAAGAACTTTTTCAGAATATCCATGATTATATGCTCCTTTTATGTAATTGGATGGGGTTATTATAAACGGAAATTTCTGGAAAATCAAGAAAAATGCAAAAAAAGGAAGGTCACCCTTCCTTTTTCAGCTTTCCATCTGTTTTCCCAAAAAGGCGGCAGCTGTCTGGGCCAGCTTCTGGTCCGGCTCAGACAGGGGATTGTCGCCCTCGCCCAGCAGCAGCATCACGCAGCCCATCAGATCGCCTTGGGAAAGGATGGGCGCGGCGACACCAAGATGATATTTGTCGGAGCCTTCCGCGGCCTGGATCCGGGGCTCGCCGGACTCGTAGCGGTAATTTCTGCGCTGTTCCATGAGATTGCCCAGTTCCTCGGAATTTCGCTTGTCCAGAAGATCCCGCTTGGGTGCGCCGGACAGAGCAATGATGGCATCCCGGTCGGAAACGGCGGCGATGCGCCCGGTACTGGAGCCGATGGCTTCGCACATTTGGCTGGCGAAATCCTGCAGGTCGCCCATGGGGGAGTATTTGCGGAAGATCACGCCGCCGTCTTTCTCTGTGTAGATCTCCAGAGGGTCGCCTTCGCGGATGCGGAGGGTTCTTCTGATTTCTTTCGGAATCACAATACGCCCGAGGTCATCCACTCTTCTGACAATGCCGGTTGCTTTCATATATCTTTCTCCTTTTCTGCGGCGTAGCCGGAAGGCTCGCCTCAGCGAGCTGTCACCGCAGGTGATTGAGGGGTAGTCGTTCTCTCCCCCAGTCAGCTTCGCTGCCAGCCCCCTCGTCAGAGGGGTCCTTTTCTTACGCCCTACAATAATTTTACAAATTACGCTGTTAGTATCTGTAAACATGGGAGATTTATACTCGTGCTCTATGCAGATTATTTTCGGGCCCATCCGCAAAATTCTTCAATAAAGTTTTCCGTTTTGTAATCCTCCGTTGTGAATTGAATTATCCTTACAATTTAACCATTCTGGCTGACTACAAAAGCCAAAGGGAGACAACTTCCTTACGAAGTGTCTCCCTTATGGATTAATTTCTTTTTGTATAGATGGCAACCGGACAGCACAGAAATAACTGACGTATTATTTATCCTGATCGCAATTGAGCATGGTTTTGCCTTCTCCGCAAAGCTTTTCAAAATCATGCACGAAGGTAACGTCGGCAGAATCAACACAAGGATGCTTTATCAGGCCTTCAATTACATCAGGTGCAACGGTAACAGCACGAATGCCGGATTCGCAAAGTTCCTGCACCTGAAGAGAGTTTTTAAAGCTGGCAGCAAGAATTCGAGTCTTATATCCGCTGGATACAAAGATATCTTGCATGGTTCTTGCAACCTCTATGCCGTTGCTTCCGAGGTTATCAATACGGTTTATGTAGGGTGCTGCGTAATCGGCACCGCTTTTTGCGGCAAGATACGCCTGCAGAGGATTGTAAATCGCAGTTGCCGTAACCTTGTAGCCATCACGAGAAAGGATACGCATTGCTTTGAGTCCTTCCGGAATGGTGGGGATCTTGATAAAGGTCTTTGCTTTTTCACCTAAGACCTCAACCATATGTCGTCCCTCTTTCACCATATCCTCTGCGGTAAGAGAAATAACCTGCGCGTGAAGCTCGGCATCAGGACCGATAAACTCTCGTATCTGTTTTAATACCGCATAAGGATTTTTTCTCTCCCTTGCAAGGATAGAAGGGTTGGTAGTAATACCGTCTATTGGATAATATTCATATATCTGTTTAATTCTTTCAAGATTGGCATCATCGATAAGCAGTTTCATAAAATCGCCTCATTTTTATAGCAAGTTGTATTTATACTAGCATCCTGAGAGACACTTTTCAATTAGAAAAACATACAATCTTTATTGGTTTTCAATTGTTTATATTGTTAAATATAATTCTAATAAACGCGATCAATCATAACCACCGGCCGTGCGCAGCGGTCAAGGAAAAATAGACACTAAAAATCGCGGGGAAATTCCCCGCGATTTTGCTATGTATCGGTAAAAATACGCTGTTTTCTTCAAAAATTGCCCTGAAATCCAGTGTTTATAAGACTTAAAGGCGCTTTTGTGTTATTATAACTCGAGCCTCCACTCTTCTGACAATGCCAGTTGCTTTCATATATCTTTCTCCTTTTCTGCGGCGTAGCCGGAAGGCTCGCCTCAGTGAGCTGTCACCGCAGGTGACTGAGGGGTAGTCGTTCTCTCCCCCAGTCAGCTTCGCTGACAGCCCCCTCGTCAGAGGGGGCCTTTTCTTACGCCCTACAATAGTTTTACAAATTACGATGCTATTATCTGTAAATTGGAGCAGATTATACTTGGGATGCGCAGAAAAGAAGGAACGCGGCAGAAAGACATATTTTTGTATATTTTGGAAAAAACTGTGAAGATTATTGCATTTGCTTTGGTTATATGTTACACTTATAATGATTCAATATTTCACCCGTAAGGGGAGAAAAGAGGCTGCTATGATCTACGAATATGAAAACGGCATTTCCGGCGAACAGCTGCGGGAAGCCCTCAAGAAATCTCTGGAAGGCCGGAGCCTTAAGAAGGTTCTGATCCTGCCCCCCGACTTTACCCGTATGTACTCCGGCGCGGGTAAGATTACTGCTATTTACTACGATCTGCTGAAGGATACCTGCCAGGTGGACATCATGCCGGCTCTGGGCACCCATGTGCCCATGACAAAGGAAGAGTGGGTGGCATTCTTCGGTGAGGGCGTGCCCTTTGACCGGATGATCGTACATAACTGGCGCAACGATGTTGTCAAGCTGGGCGAAGTGCCTGCCGAGTTCGTTACCGAGGTCTCCGAAGGCCTGGTCACCAACAGCATCGATGTGGAGGTCAACAAGAGACTCATGGATCCCAGCTACGATCTGATCCTCTCCATCGGTCAGGTGGTTCCCCACGAAGTGGTTGGCATGGCCAACTACGGCAAGAACATCTTCGTCGGCTGCGGCGGCTCTTCCATGATCAATTCTTCCCATATGCTGGGCGCGTTCTACGGCATGGAGCGGATCATGGGCCGGGATTTCTCCCCCGTCCGTAAGGTCTTTGACTATGCAGAAGAGCATTTTATCAACAACATCCCGCTGCTCTATGTGCTGACTACCACTACCAACAAGGGCGACGAGGTCACCATCCACGGTCTGTATATCGGTCGGGAGCGCTCTAACTTTGAGGCAGCCGTCAAGAAGAGTCAGGAGATCAACCTGACTCACATGTCTGAACGTCTGCAGAAGGTCGTTGTCTATCTGGATCCCCGTGAGTTCAAGAGCACCTGGCTGGGCAACAAGTCCATCTATCGCACCCGTATGGCTATTGCCGACGGAGGCGAGCTGATCGTGCTGGCACCTGCCGTTGCCCACTTCGGTGAGGACGCGGAAAATGACAAGCTGATCCGCAAGTACGGCTATGTGGGCCGTGAAAATGTGCTGAAGCTGGTGGAGGAAAACGATGATCTGAAGCAGAATCTGTCCGTTGCTGCCCACCTGATCCACGGCTCCTCCGACGGCCGGTTCAAGATCACCTACTGCGCCGGCAAGCTGACCGAGGAAGAAGTCCGGGGCGCTGCTTTCAACTATGTTCCCTATGAGGAAATGGCGGCCAAATACGATCCTGCCAAGCTGGTGGACGGCTTCAACACCGTGGACGGTGAGGAGATCTTCTACATCTCCAATCCCGCGCTGGGTCTGTGGGTCTGCGACGACTGATAAGGAGAAAAAGTGTGAAACGGATCGATCTGCATACCCATTCTCTGAAAAGTGACGGCGCCCAGACCCCGGCAGAGGTGGTGCGCACCGCCTATGCCGCAGGCCTTTCCGCCATCGCCCTTTCCGACCATGACAACATCGAGGGCGTGCCCGAGGCCATGGCCGAGGGCCAGCGGTTAGGCGTCGAAGTGATCCCGGCGGTGGAGCTTTCCGCCCAGTCGGACACGGAGCTGCACATTTTAGGGTACTTTATCGATATCAAGAACAAACGGCTCAATGATGCCATGGCTTACGCCTTGAAGGTTCGGGACGAACGGCAGGAGGAGACCTGCCGCAAGCTCAATGAGCAGGGCTTCCAGATCACCATGGAAGAGGCAAGAGAAGAAGCCCACGGCAATCCCGTGCTGTGCCGGGCCCACTTCGCCCAGATCATGGTGCGTAAGGGCTACGCCGAGTCTGTAAAAGATGCGTTCAAGCGTTATCTCAGCGTGGGCTGCTATGCCTATTCCAACCGGCAGGCGCTGACGGGGCCGGAGGCGGTTTCCATCATCAAGGAAGCCGGCGGCATCGCCGTGGCGGCCCACCTGCACCTCATCAAGATGGAGGACGAGCCGCTGAAGGAGTACTTAAAAACCCTGATCCCCTACGGCCTGGAGGGTGTGGAAGGCTATTATACCGACTATACCGACGATATGAACCGGCGCTACCGCGCCATGGCCAAGGAGCTGGGACTTGTGATCTCCGGCGGCACCGATTACCACGGCGCCAATAAGCCCCACATCGCCATCGGCAAGGGCCGGGGCGATCTGGAAATTCCCTACAGCGTGCTGGAGGGACTGAAGGAGCGGCACCGTCTGGTGCGCGGATAACAATGTTGTACATTAAATTTAATCATAAAAGGAGCGTCCAATAACATGAAAAAAGCTGACATTGGCCTGATCGGCCTTGCCGTCATGGGCGAGAACCTCGTCCTCAACATGGAGTCCAAGGGCTTCACCGTTGCCGTCTTCAACCGCACCACCGAGAAGGTCAAGAACTTCGTCGAAGGCCGCGGCGCAGGCAAGAACATCATCGGTACTTATTCCATGGAAGAGCTGGTCGCCAGCATCGAAAAGCCCCGCAAGATCATGATGATGATCAAGGCCGGTTCTGCTGTCGATGCCACCATCGACGCGCTGCTTCCTCTGCTGGATGACGGCGATATCATCATCGACGGCGGCAACTCCCACTTCCCCGATACCGTCCGCCGCACCCAGTATGTTGAATCCAAGGGCAAGCTCTATGTGGGCTCCGGCGTTTCCGGCGGCGAAGAGGGCGCTCTGAACGGTCCTTCCCTGATGCCCGGCGGTTCTCCCGCTGCATGGCCCCATGTCAAGGGTGTTCTGCAGGCCATCTGCGCCAAGGTCGAGGATGGCTCCCCCTGCTGTGACTGGGTCGGCGAAAACGGCGCAGGCCACTTCGTTAAGATGGTCCACAACGGCATCGAGTACGGCGATATGCAGCTGATCTGCGAGGCTTACCATCTGATGAAGAACATGCTGGGTATGTCCGACGATG
The DNA here is from genome assembly GCA_045576415.1 of Faecousia sp. Classification (GTDB taxonomy): domain Bacteria; phylum Bacillota; class Clostridia; order Oscillospirales; family Oscillospiraceae; genus Faecousia. The sequence goes on from JAZNGJ010000043.1 coordinate 13,962, forward strand.
AGATGCACGAAGTCTTTGCCGAGTGGATGAAGGGCGATCTGGACAGCTACCTCATCGAGATCACGCGCGACATTCTGGCCTACAAGGATACCGACGGCGAGCCCATCGTGGAGAAGATCCTGGACACCGCCGGCCAGAAGGGCACCGGCAAGTGGACCGGTATCGCCGCTCTGGACGAGGGCGTGCCTCTGACTCTGATCGGCGAAGCTGTTTTCGCCCGCTGCCTGTCTGCCATGAAGGACGAGCGTGTCAATGCAGCCAAGGTTCTGCCCGGCGCGGCCGACGCTGCCCCCAAGATGAGCGCCGAAGAGAAGGCTCAGTGGATCGAGAATATCCGCTGCGCGCTGCTGGCCTCCAAGATCGTTTCCTACGCACAGGGCTACACCCTCATGCGTGCTGCCGCCAAGACTTACGGCTGGAACCTGAACTACGGCGGCATCGCTCTGATGTGGCGCGGCGGCTGCACCATCCGCTCCGTATTCCTGGGCAAGATCAAGGAAGCATTCGACAACAATCCCAATCTTACCAACCTGCTGCTGGATCCCTACTTCACCGAGAAGATCGCATCCCTGCTGCCCGGCTGGCGTAAGGTGGTCGCTCAGGGCGCTCTGTGCGGCATGCCCACTCCCGCCTTCTCCTCCGCCCTTAGCTACTACGATGGCTACCGCTGCGACCGTCTGCCCGCAAACCTGCTGCAGGCTCAGCGTGACTACTTCGGCGCCCACACCTATGAGCGTATTGATGCCGAGCGCGGTCAGTTCTTCCATACCAACTGGACCGGTCACGGCGGCGACACCGCAGCTACCCAGTATGTTGTGTAATTGAAAGAAAGTGAGGATACTACTATGAAGCTTCGTGAAAACTGCAAGTACGCACTGGTCGTCCCCACCTCTATGGGCGTCCGCATCACCCCTCCCAACGGTCAGCCCGTTGCTTCTTCCAATATGTTTATGCTGCAGGCCACCTCTGCTGAGACCAATGTGGCTTCCATCTCCGCCTATCTGGGCCTGCCCACCAAGGTGCTGACCACCTTCGTCAAGGACAGCCCTATTGCCGATTTCATCAAGCGCGACCTGCGCTCCCGCGGCATGGACTATGAAGGCAAGGAAGTGGAGCAGGGCGGCCCCTGGGGCTACCGCCATCAGTTCAATATTGCTGACTCCGGCTACGGCTCCCGTGGCCCTCGTGTCTGCAATGACCGCGCCGGCGAAGTCGGCCGCACTCTGAACATCAAGGACTTCGATCTGGACCGGATCTTCGGCCAGGAAGGCGTTGGCATCCTGCATCTTTCGGGCCTCATCGGCGCTCTATCCCACGATACCTCCGTGTTCTGCCTGGAGCTGGCCCGCGCCGCCAAGAAGTACGGCACGCTGATCTCCTTCGACCTGAACTACCGGGCTTCCTTCTGGAAGGGCCGTGAGCAGGAGCTGCACGATATCTTCACCGAGATCGCTTCCGTTGCCGATATCCTCATCGGTAACGAGGAAGATTTCCAGCTGTGCCTGGGCGTACAGGGCCCCGAGGCCGGCGGTAAGGATATCGCAGCCAAGATCGATTCCTTCAAGGAAATGATCAAGCGGGTCAAGGCTCAGTTCCCCAATGCGTCCGTTTTCGCCACCACCCTGCGTCAGGTCGAGAATGTCAATTCCCACCTGTGGGGCGCTATCATGCTGGCCGGTGACGAGTGGCATGTTGTGGAGCCTCGCCGGATCACTGTTCTGGATCGCATCGGCGGCGGCGACGGCTTCGTCGGCGGTATGCTCTATGGCATTCTGCGTGGCTGGGAATCCGAGAAGTGGATCCAGTTCGGATGGGCTTCCGGTGCGCTGGCTACCACCTTCCTGACCGACTATGCACAGCCCGCCGATGAGGACGTGGTTTGGAGCGTCTGGGGCGGCAATGCTCGCGTTAAGAGATAAGAAAATGATAAAAAGAACGCCTCACACGAGGCGTTCTTTTTATATATGGCAGATAAATTGGAATTTGTCGGGCTGTTGCTGTGTACCGGTAAAAAGCCATTCTCTTCGATGGTTTGTACCAGGAGATTGCCACGGCCTTGTTGAGGCCTCGCAATGACGTGGTAATTTTTAGCCGGTTACACCGTTTTGAACTGACCAACAAACTTTACAAGCGGTTGCAGCGTAAGCTGCTTACGGATTCTTATGCATAGCTGAACTTTGCAGTTTACACTTCCCAACGGGCATCTCCGAGGGGATAAAATTCCGGATTGATCTTTTGGAAAGGCAGGGCGGTCAGGTCGGCGGTCTGGATGCCGGGGGACTCGCAGGGAATGATCAGCGGCACTTTATCTGCCCACCAGCCCTTGAAATGCTGGGAAGATTTGATGGCCAAAACCTTCGTTTCCCGCCAGTCGATGCCGCCGAGGAGGAAGGGGCCGTCGTCATAGGTCTGGGGCCGCTCGTCACCGCCCACGACGATGGAAACGTTATTTGCCACGAGGCAGACTGTTGTGCCAAGGTGGATATGATTGCCCTTGCCCATGGGATTTTTCAGAATGAATTCCCCGTCGCTGACGGTTTTGACATAGGCATTTTCCAGCTCGATGGGCTGACCGTGTAGCGTGTCCGTTTTGCCGCCCAGACGGCAGGTGATTCTTGCGCCTACGCCGGCTTTTGCGGCCTGGGAGGCCACTTCTGGGTCGTAGATGTAGCCAAAGGCGGCAGGGACATTCTGCCGCAGCAGCTCCCGCAGTAGGTGGGTGCCGTCACCGGGCGCGCCGCCGCCGGGGTTATCGGAGCTTTCGTGGATCAGAACGGGGGCTACTTGGGCAGCCAATGCCAGATCTACCGCCTGCTTTGCGCTGTGCAGCGGCACGGCAAAGTCCGCCCGGTGCTCCCACGCGAAACGCGCGATCTCCTCTGCGTTCCGGTCGGCGCTTTCCTGGGTTTCCGCCATAGTCAGCACGCTGACGCCGGCAGCTTTCATATCGTCATAGGGAAAACCGTGGAAGAAGGTGGCGTTGATCAGCTGGGGGTCATTTTGCTCCCGCAGCAGGCACTGCTGCTGCACCGCATGGGCAGGGCCGGACAGGGTGACGCCCTGCGCCGGAGTCATGAGCCACGGCAGCTTGACAAGACGCTTGCAGGGGCGCTTGCCGGTATTGACCATACCGCACAGCAGCCGCAGCATGGTGCGGGCGGTGTCATATTCGTCCACATGGGGGTAGCATTTGACACCGATGGCGAGGTCAGAAAGACTGCTCATATCCTCGGTCATGTTGCCGTGCAGATCCAGCACGATGCCGATGGGGATCTCATACCCCAGCTTTGCCCGGATGGCGCGCAGGATCTCGCCTTCCACATCGTCATAGCCATCTGCGGAGCCGGCACCGTGGAGCACCAGCGCGATGGCATCGTAGGGCTGCTTTTGGTATTCGCTGTCCAGCAATTCCACCAGCCGGTCCCGGGCGTATTCAAAGGCCTGCCGGGTGGTAGGGCCGGAAGGCAGCATGTTGGACATCAGCGTGGGCACGCACTGGATGCCCAAGGCTTCGGCCTCGTCGATGAAGCCGCCGTTGTAACGCTTGACGCCCCGGTATCGTAAGTACCAGTCCTGTCCTTCGCAGGAGCCTGCCGCTAAGACTTCCGGCGTGACCAAAAGATTTCCGAAGCTGTTGGTTTCGTGATAAAAACCGCCGGTCGCAATGCGCATGGTTTGCACCTCCAATTTTTTATGGCATCATTATACCACCTTGGCGAAAAAATGCAAGAAACCGCGGCAGAACTTCTCTGCCGCGGTAATGGTCTTATACTGCGTGGCCTTTTCTGTGAATGGTATTCACAACAAGATCCACATATTCCTGACAAATCTCTTCGGATTCCGCTTCCACCATGACCCGGATGACAGGCTCTGTTCCGGATTCCCGGACCAGGATTCGTCCCGCATCGCCCAGCTTGGCGGCAACCTCGGAAACGGCGGCCTGCACATCCTCATCTGCCTGTGCGGTGGCCTTGTCTGTGACCCGCACATTTTTGAGGATCTGGGGATAGACCGTAAAGCCGCTGCACAGCTGACTCATGGTGGCCTTTTTTGCGATCATGGCTTCCATCATCTTCAGGGAAGTAAGAATGCCGTCGCCGGTGGAGGCGTATTTGGAGAAGATGATGTGGCCGCTCTGCTCGCCGCCCAAGCGGCAGCCGGTGCGCTGCATGTATTCATATACATACTTGTCGCCCACGGCGGTCTTGGCGTAGCCAATGCCCAGCTCGTCGAAGGCCTTGTAAAGGCCGAAGTTGGACATTACGGTGGTGACAACGGTGTTGTTTTCCAGCTTGCCACGCTCCTTCATATACTTGCCGTAGACATAGAGAATGTGGTCACCGGTGACAACATTGCCCTTTTCGTCCACGCACAGACACCGGTCGGCATCACCGTCGTAGGCAAAGCCCACATCCAATCCGTTTTCCACCACAAATTTCTGCAGATGCTCAATGTGGGTGGAACCGGCGTTGGTGTTGATATTGTAGCCGTTGGGCTCGGCGTTCATCACATAAGTCTTGGCACCCAGTGCGTCAAAAACAGACTTTGCAATATTCCATGCGGAGCCATTGGCGCAGTCCAGACCTACCTTAAAGCCCTTGAAGGAGTACATACCCAGACCGATCAGGTAGCCGATATAGCGGTTTCTGCCGGCAAAGTGGTCCACGGTGCGGCCGATCCGCTCCCGCCTGGCAAGGGGGATCTCCTCCCACTTCTGGCCGAAGGCTTCCAGCTGGCCGTCCAGATAGGCTTCCACCAGGGAGATGGTCTCTTCGTCCATCTTTTCGCCGCTGCCGTTGATCAGTTTGATGCCGTTATCATAGTAGGGGTTGTGGCTGGCGGAGATCATGATTCCGCAGTCGAAGCCTTCCGTCCGGACCACATAGGCAACGGAGGGGGTGGTGGTGACATGCAGCAGGTAGGCACCCGCGCCGGAGGCTACCAGACCGCCGACCAGAGAGTACTCAAACATGTAGCTGGAGCGGCGGGTATCCTTTCCGATGACGATCTTTGCGGGTTCATCAATGCCCTTCATCCGGTTGCACTGGGTATAGTACCAGCCTAAGAAACGGCCAACCTTGTAGGCATGGTCAGCGGTTAAGTTTACATTGGCTTCACCCCGGAAGCCGTCGGTTCCGAAATATTTTCCCATAGGGACTCCTTTCAAATATAAGGTGTGTAGCGGTGATTTATCGTTTTTCCACGATCACGCCGCCGGTTTTAAAGATGCTGTTTTTGGGCACCACACCCCGGACACAGCTGGTGGGGTAGATGTTGCTGCGGCGGCCAACAACGGTGCCGGGATTGAGCACACTGTTGCAGCCGACTTCCACGAAATCACCCAGCATGGCACCAAATTTTTTGAGTCCGGTTTCAATTGTCTCGCTGCCGCTTTTGACTGCTACCAGCGTTTTGTCGGATTTAACATTGGAGGTGACAGAGCCGGCACCCATATGGGACTTGTAGCCCAAAATGCTGTCGCCTACATAATTGTAGTGGGGCACCTGAACATTGTCGAAAAGGATCACATTTTTCAGCTCCGTGGAGTTGCCCACCACGCAATTGTTACCGACCAACGCGCTGCCGCGGATAAAGGCGCAGTGCCGCACTTCCGTATTTTCGCCGATGATGCAGGGGGCGCCCAGATACGCGGTGGGAGCGATCTGCGCAGTTTTATGCACCCAAACCTGAGGGGAAACTTCTGTGTATTCTTCGCCCAGAGCGGCACCCAGTTCCAGGATCATTGCCTTGATACCGGAAAGTGCTTCCCAGGGATATTCAAATCCGGCAAGGTACTTGCCTGATCGTGTATGCTGAAGATCAAATAGTGCCAAGGTTTTCAAAAGACTACGACCTCATTTCCAAGTTAATACAGAAATAAATTATCCAAAAACAACTGTAAATATGTCTTTCAGAATAGACCTGCAAGAAAATGATTGAAATTTGCACGCAGGTGCGGTATAATAATAGCGCATGAGTGTGCAAAAATCAACAATTTTTTTATAAATTTATCGTTAAAAGGAGATGCTTTCCATGATCCATGCGAGAATTATTGTTGCGAAAGACCCTGCCGAAGTGGGCAAGCTGGCTGCCGACCAGTTTGAAGCGGTTCTGAATACCAAGCCTGCCTGCGTCATCGGTCTGGCTACCGGTTCCACCCCCCTGCCCTTGTACCGGGAACTGATCGCCCGGGAGAAGGCCGGCAAGATCGATTTTTCCAGAGTCCGCTCTGCCAATCTGGATGAGTATAAGGGTCTGGCACCCGACCATCCCCAGAGCTACCGCCGGTTCATGCAGGAGAACCTGTTTGACCACATTTCCATCAAGCCCGAGAATACCATTGTGCCCGACGGCCTGGCTGCGGATGTGAACGCCATGTGCAAGGCATATGAAGAGAAGATCGAGCAGTGGGGCGGTGTGGATGTGCAGCTGCTGGGCATCGGCCACGACGGACATATCGGCTTCAATGAGCCCGAGGACCATTTCCCCGGCATGACCCACGAGGTTCAGTTGACCGCCATGACCCGGGATGCCAACAAGCGCTTCTTCGATTCCATCGACGAGGTGCCCACCGCCGCCTACACCATGGGCATCGGTACCGTTATGGCCGCCAAGAAGATCGTGATGGTCATCACCGGCAAGGACAAGGCGGAGATCCTGAAGAAGGCCTTCTTCGGCCCCGTTACCCCCGAGGTTCCTGCTTCCATTCTGCAGTTCCACCCCGATGTGACGCTGATCTGCGACGAGGCAGCCTACTCTCTGGTATAAGCAAGTGAAATATAGCCATGCACAGGTTTTTGCCTGTGCATGGCTTTTTTTGCGGATGGATATTTCACAGGTTGCAGCAAAATGGGCAACTTTGCAAAGCTCTGCGTCTGTGGTTGAAAGGAGTGGTACACTTGATTATCACAAAAACCATAAATGCAGACCTTTGGATCCGGGAACGGACACAGGAGATCTACGCGGTACAAGGCGACAGCTGCACACGAAAAGTGGCTGTGAACTTATTTGCAGGCAGAGAGCCGTGGACACCGGAGGGGAATGTGTCCGCCGTCATCCGGTTTGCCAAGCCCGACGGAACCGGCGGCTCCTATGATACGCTGCCCAACGGCGAAAAGGCGTGGGCGCTGGAAAAAAACACCGTGTCCTTTATTTTGGCGCCGCAAATGCTGACCGTGCCGGGGCGTGTGGTCGTCCAGATCGAGCTGCTTGGCGGCAGTGGCGTGATCGCGTCCTTCCCGCTCCATATTTTGGTGGAAGAAAATGTGGCAGCCGGTGTGACGCGTTCCGAAAACTACTTCAGCTGGGAACAGCGGCTGGCATGGGAACGGAACCAAACGCTGCAGGAAGCGAAGCAAAGCGGCCTGTTTGACGGTCCTGCAGGCCCCACGCCAAATTTGCAGATCGGCACAGTTACCACCGCAGAGCCCGGCAGCGCGGCGGAAGCAACGATTCGTGGAACAGCGGAAGACCCCATTATGGATCTGAAAATACCCAGAGGTGCCGATGCGCCCATCGATACAGCCTTGGATAAGCCCGGATATGCGGCAGACGCGGCGGTGGTGGGTGCTGCGCTGGCAGGAAAAGCACCGGCCGGATATGTGGAAACCACATATAAAGTGAGTACAGAGGCGGATGTTGATTCTGCTTTGAGCGCGGAATTGGCGGGGATGCAAGAGAACACACTGCGGTTAATTTTGCTTTCGCCTACCACATCCAACCTGTTTAACGGCGGCGGTACGCTCTGCGAGCTGTTTTACCGAAGCAGCAGCGGATACGCCACCGCACGGTTTATTACCTACGGCACCGCAGCGCCGCTGATCCTGTATAAAACCCTTTGGGCCGGTGTGTGGCGGCCCTTGGAGCATGAGAATCCCCTTATGAATGCGGGGGAGGAGTACCGCACCACCGAGCAGGTCAATGGAAAGTCGGTATATGTCAAACGGATCGCCTTTGGCACACTGCCGAATGCAGCGTCGAAAACCAAAGAGCATGGGATCTCCGGAAAGACACGGAATATCCGCTACCGGATCGACACGAATTCGTCGGACCGTCTGCTGGGGCACTGCGCCGAAATAACCAATGTGCGGGCGGATGCTTCGGTGATCGAGATCACCACAAATGCGAACCTATCCGGCTTGGACTGCTATTTCACCCTGTGGTATACCAAGGATTGAGGAAATCAAAAGCGGAGACATCCAACAGGATGTCTCCGCTTTTTGTATGTATCAATAAATGACGCAAGAACCGGAAGACGGCGTGTAGGCAACGGCAGAGTGGGCAAAGCCGCAGCGGTCGTAGTATTCCCGGTTGATCACGGAAATGATGTGCTCTGCGCAGTCCTTCCGGGCGAGGGCAACCACGCAGCCGCCCAGACCGGCACCGATAATGGCGCTTCCCAAAACGCCTTCCGTTCTGTTCAGCAGGTCGCAAAGACCGTCGATCTGCTCTGTGGAGCAGCGGTAAGCACCGCACTGCTGATCCAGCGGCGCGTTTTCTGCCATAAGCTTTTTCAGCAGCTCGTCGGTGATCTCCTGACCGGGCAGGCGGTCGCCGTCGTGGCTGACCTTCATCATCCGACCCAGCTGGGCATAGTCTCCATCCAGCATGAAATCCAGACACTTCCGGCTGCGGGCGCATTCCGAGATGCCGAAGAGTGCCACGCTGCGAAGGTCATATTTTCCGGGATCGGCGTGATTATCAAAGATCTTCAGAATGCGGTTTTTGTTATCCGGCAGCAGCGCCAGAATCTCCTCCCGGGTGGCGTATTCCGGAACGGAAAGCAGCATGGAGTACACCTCGGCCGGGGAAAGAAACGCAAGATCCCGCAGATAGTGGATATCCGCATCGGGGTATTTGCGCTTGAGGATCATGAAAGCAAACTCGTAGGATGCGATCTTCGCGTTGAAAATATCCCTGCTGCCTTCGGATTTTTTGGATTCCAGCTTGCTGTCCGCCACGATGATGGCGTGCTCCTGGGAAAAGGGAACGGACATGCCGATTCGGAAGGGCTTGAAGTGCAGCTGGGTGATCCGGTCTTTCCTGCTGCATTTCATAGCAGCGTGGTCGCCGGCACCGCCGCGGGAGCCCACATACCATTCGCCTTCGCCGCACAGATCCACAAAGGTGTCGTTCGTAAGGTTCATGCTGTTCAGCGAAACAATGGCCTCCGCGCAAGCAACCACAAGGCTGGAAGAGGAGGACATGCCGGCTGCCGGCGGAATATTGCCGGAGACCGCAAAGTCCATGCCGCAGATCGGGGTCTCGCTTGCCAGCGCAAACCGCAGAGCCGCGCCTTTTATGTAGTTGCACCAGTCACCCTTAAATTCCTGCAGCGCCTGCTTGATGGGTTCGGTGGACAGGAAATCCAGCCAGTTATCATGGGGGGCCAAGGCCAAAAGCGTCTGCACGGAGAATATTCTGTCGGGGTAAGCGGGATCCACATTTACGGCGCAGAACACATCATCTTCCCGGGGAGAGGCGACAAACACGGTGTCCCGGTTGACGGCCATGGCATTGATGCTGCCGCCCCGGTGCTCGATGTGCCGGCCAATAATATTCAGCCGGCCGGGGGCCCGGGTGATGATCACCTTTTTGTCGCCGTGAGCACCGATGAAACGCTCCAGCAGCGCGATGTAACGCTCCGGCTGGGCAGGGGCTTCTTCTGCGTAAAGCTCGGAAAACGTTTCTGCCATCTTTCCGTCCTTGATATCCCGGATGAACTCGGAAGCATAGCGCATGAAGAATTTGCTGATGGTCCGCAGCTCCGGCTTGGTGCTGTAGGTCAGCATATCGTTGGCGTTTTTGACCTCGTACAGGACAGCTTCGTTTCTGGCGGCATAGTATTCCAGCGTGTCCGTCAGATACAGCTCGCCCTGGGCATTGTGGCTGTTGAAGGTACCGATAGCCCGGATGGTTTCCTCGATATCCAGACAGTAAAGGCCGGTATTGGAGTATTTGGTGTTCAGGAGCTCGTCGGCGGTGAAGGTTCTGGAAGCCAGAACCACAGTTCCGGCAGGTTCTTTTCCCCGGGCGGTTTTCAGAACTTTTTCCGCTTTTTTGGGGTTTAGGCCCAAGGAAAGGAGCTTTTCTCTGCGCTTCTCCTCGGGGATGCCCCCCAGCGTCATCATGGCGGCGTCGGCGAACTCCACAACGCCGTAGGGCCTGCCGCCGGCAATGGCGATGCGGCCGCCGTTATAGTTGGCCATTTTCGGCTGAACGCCCCAAACCGCCTTAGCGGACCGGGACCGCTGGATCAGATCGGCGACTACACGGGGGGCGATGATCTTATCGCCCATGGAAATGATGGCCGGACCGGTAACACCAACGGATTCCAGCGCCCGCAGACCGCACAGAGCGGCATGACCGGTGCCTTTTTGCTCTTTCTGATAGGCGTAGACGACACCCTCTTCGCCGTCCAGAGCGTCCATGACGGTGTGGGCCAAGTGCCCCACCACGATCACAAAGCGCTTCACGCCGCCTGCGCGCATATTCTGCACGATCCGCTTGATCACCGGCACGCCGGCGCAGTCGAAGCTGACCTTATTTTTGCTGTCATCGCCCATTCTTGTGCCTTTTCCGGCACATAAAATTACTGCAGATGCCATTTTATCCTCCTATCGCTTCTCCTCTGTGATGATGTTGGCGTTGCGCAGCCGTTCGCTTTCCCGAATGGCAATGCCACGCTTGATAAAGAATGCGATACCCTTTTCGCACAGGTTGATCATCAAAATCAGCAGAGAAACCAGCGCCGTTCCCTCGATAAAGGACTGGCTTTCCAGCTGGGGGATCAGCAGGGACAGGGGCGTGGTACGGAAATTGATCAGGAAGGAGACTGCCGAAATGGTGATCATGGCGTTTACGAAATAGTAGCTGTACATTTCCACGATGGTGGAAACGGTGCAGGGAATGTAAACATCAAAGAGCATGCGCATGCGGGTGATGCCCAGAGTCTGCGCCACATCCTCCAGATTGGGGTTGAACTTGGATAGAGAATTGTAAGCAAGCAGATAGGGAGAAGAGAAAAAGTGCACGATATTGACCAGCACGAGAATAAAGACCGTTCCGTAAAGGGGCATGTTCTTGAAGGTCAGCAGGAAGGAAAGACCCAAAACTACGCCGGGAATGGCCAGAGACAGCATGCTGACGAAATGAATGGTCTTGTTGGACAGGCTCTTGCCGGAACGGGCGGTGATATATGCCGAAAAATAGGACAGGCAGGTGCCCAGCAAGGCAGTCAGCAGCGCCACAGCCATGGAGTTGACCACATAAAGGAAGATCCTGTTCAGCAGCAGTTTCTTGATAGTGTCCAAAGAGAAGGACATATCGATGGGATACTGCTTGACAAAGCTCAGGCAGATAAAGGCAATGATCGGCAGGCACAGCAGGAGCAGCACAACGCCGAAGAAGATGTATACCAGAACATCCCGCAGCTTATTGGGCTCGATCCGGTAGGGCTTTGTAACGGTGCTGGCAGAGCCTGCGTTGTTGGAGTTCCGCAGATCCATCAGGAAGGCCACCACGGCAGGCAGCAGCAGCACAACGCCTACTACGGCACCGCCGGAGAAGTTCATCATGCCGATGACCTCCCGGTACATATAAACGGGCAGGGTCATGCTGGTACCGCCGGTCATCAGCGGAACGCCATAGTCGGTAAAGACCATGGTGAACACCGCCAAAATGGCGGAAATGATGGTGCGCTGCATGCTGGGCAGGGTGATGGTAAGGAACTGCTGCCACTTGGAAAGTCCCAGCACGCCGGCGGCTTCATAAATCGTGAAGTCCTCATACTGGAAGGAATCGTAGAACATCAGAAACGAAACCGGGAAGGAGTACAGCACGGAGCCAAGCACGATGCCCCGGTATCCGTACAGGTCGATGTTGATTCCCAGCAGATTCGTGATCAAACCGTTGTCGCCAAACAGCTGCACCAGGCCCATGCCGTGGGAGATACTGGGGATCAGCATGGGAATGGTAAAGAGGACCACGAAAACCGACTTAAAGCGAATGCCGGAGCGGTTGATCACAAAGGCCAGTGTGAAGGAAAGGACCACGGAGATGGCGGTTGCCAGCAGGGTGGTGACAACGGAGTTTTTGAGCATGGGAAAGAACTGCGCGGAAGAAAAAACATCCACAATGCTCTGGCCGCGAATGGTGCTGAACAGATACACGATGGGAAGCACCACGGTAACCGCCAGATAGCTCAGCAGCAGATACTTGAAAGAATAAAAGGGTTTATTTTTCATGGCCGTCACGTCCTGTATAACGCAGAAGGTCTTTGTACTTCTTGTCCAGCTGCTCCACAACGAACTGCTGCACATATTCGCTGGCGGGGTTCTGGTAAATGCCCAGGGGGGTATCCAGCTGCTCGATATTGCCCTCGTTCATGACCATGATGCGGTCGGACAGGAAGAAAGCCTCCTCCTGATCGTGGGTGATAAAGAGCATGGTGGCGTTGAATTTCTTCTGCAGGGTCTTCAGTTCCGCTTTCATGATCTCCCGGTTGGTAACGTCCAGCGCGGAGATGGGCTCGTCCAGCAGAATGATATCCGGGTTGGTGGCCAGGGTGCGGGCGATGGCAACACGCTGCTGCTGGCCGCCGGAAAGCTGGTTGGGACGCTTGTTCATCTGGTCGGTAAGGCCCACCTGCTCTAGTGTGCGCAGAGCGATCTGCCGGGCATCTTTTTTGGTTTCCTTGCGCAGCGTCAGTGCGTATTCCACATTTTGCAGCACGGTCATGTTGGGGAACAGGGCGTAGTTCTGGAAAACGATGCCCATGCCCCGCTCAAAGCTGCTCAGGGAGGAGATGTCTTTTCCGCCCTTGAGGATCTCGCCGCTGTCGGCCTTTTCCAGACCGATCAGAATGCGCAGCAGGGTGGTTTTGCCGCAGCCGCTGGGGCCAAGAATGGAGAGGAACTCACCTTCCATCAAATCAAAGCTCAGGTTATTCAGAACCGTTTTTCCGTCGAAGCTTTTGTTCATGTTCCGAACGGACAGTTTTGCATTTAGTACTTCCATAGTGCAAGCAGTCTCTCCTTTTCTTTGTCGTCCTGGATGCCGGTCATATCCGCATAAGCAATATCCTCGGGGTAACCCGATATCTTGTTGACCTGACCGTTGTAAATCTGCTCAGGAGAAAAATTCTCTTTGTCATAAATAAGGAATTCATTTACGATAAAGTCGTAAACCTCCTCGACACCCTCCTTGTCCCGATGCCCGTCGATGATGGCGGTGCCGGTCAGAGAATAGGGGGAACCGGTCTCGGGGAAGATGATCTCAAAGGGCTGGCCGTCATTGATCTCGTTTATGGCCTGGAATGTAAGGGCCAAGCCGATGGCGATCTCGCCCTGCTTGAGCATTTTGATGGGGCCGGAGCCGGATTCGGTGAATTGCTTCAAATTGCCATGGAGCTTATCCACAAATTCCAGCGCCGCCGCTTCGCCCATGGAATTGACCCAGCTTTTGTAGAAGAAATAGCCGGTGCCGCTGGATTTGGGGTCGGGCATGGCGACGAGGCCCTTGTATTCGGGCTTCAAAAGATCCTGCAGGGTCTTGGGTGCTTCCAGACCGTGTTTTTTCAAGATCTCTGTATTTACAATGATGGCGCCGGCCTGCCGCTCCCATGTTACCCAGTGGTTGCCGTTATCAGCCACGGTAACGCCGTTTTGATACGGGATCCGGCTCATGCCGGAAATGTCGGCAAGGTTGTGCTTGATCTTGTTTAAGTAGCCGGTTTCCATGGCGAGGAGAATGTCCACCTCGGAATTTCTGCCCTCTGCATAGATCTTTGCGGCAGCCTTGCCGGTGGCCATGTACATAACAATAATATTTTTGTCGGGGAAACGCGCGTTCAGCTGCTCCTGCAGGGCATCGTTACGGAACTGCTCAGCCGACGAGCAGATGACGATGCTTTCTTCACTGCCGGAAACAGAAAGAACCGTAAAAAGCAATGTTATGATCAAAAGAAGAATGATACCTTTTTTCATAAAAACCTCATGTATCACAGATAAGCCTTGTCCAGTTTCTTCAGATCGGAGAAGCTGTCGATCTCAATGATGTCTTCGAAGGAGCATTCCCGAACCTCGACCTGATAGTTGTTCTGGCAGTATACCAGAGAGACCTGATCCCAGTAGCGCTCTTTGCCGCCGGGCATTTCGTAGACCTTCTGGATGTCGTCATAAAGCTTTGCGCCGTCAGCAGCGGTCCAGTAGGAGATGCCGTACATATGGTGGCAGTTTGTGCCGCCCACATTGACCTTCGTGATCACCCGGTTCTTTGTTTCAAAGCACCAGTCGTCGGTAACATCCACAGGCACACCCAGATAATTGGAGGTGTACTGGTATTTGGTGATCAGCTCGGGGTTATACAAAAACAGGTCCGCTTCCAGCACATAAGCATTCTGCAGCAGGTGGCGGGCAAGCAGTGCAGAGGAAATGTTGTTGGCCTCGTTGTACAGGGGATTGTCAATAAATTTGATCCCCGGGTATTTATACAGCAGCTGATCGAACTGCTCGCCCAGGTAACCGCGGACGATATAGATCTCCTCGATGCCGGCTGCGATAACGGCATCCAGCAGCGTGTCGATCATCCGCGTTCCGTTCACGCGGACCAGTGGCTTGGGGGTGTTCAGGGTGATGGGCACCAGACGGGAACCGAAGCCTGCGGCGATGAACACGGCACGCTTGACCCGGTAGGGCTCCAGCGCGGCATAGCCCGCTTCAGTCAGGGCATAATCCTCTACAAATCCTGCCTCGTTCAGGGAAGCCATGGTGCGGTTGACCGAGCCGAGAGAGATGCCGGTCTTCTCCGCAATCTCCCGCTGGCTGGGCTTTTGCGGGCAGTGTTCCAGACAGGTTAAAATTTCAAATTGTTTTCTTGTCAGCTGTTTCGTTTCCATGTTGCGAATCCTTTCTCTTGCGTTTGCGTTAGCAACCGGGTTTGTTCCATTCCGTCATATTCTACTCTGTTCATGGAACAAAGTCAATATAAATGTCATATTTTGAGGATTTTTTAACTTTCTGTACAAAAATCTGTTTTTCGCCGCCGTTTTTTGAACAGTTTGCTGTTGCTTTCTATGCAATTCCCCAAAGCAGAACCAAAATTATCCTGAAAAGCGGGGCGCTGGGGGATTCATACGAACCGGACTTGGAACAGGTAAAAACCCGCTCGTTCATAAACAAGCGGGTTCTTCTGATGTTCAATATAGCGCGTCAAGCTCCTGTGGCCGCAATATTCCTGCGCCGCTGCTCCATGTGCAGGCACAGCCCATCCACGGCGTTCCGGTCGTAGCTTCCGCCTGCCAGATTGTTCAGCTGCTTCGGATCCGCTTCCAGATCATAGATCTCTGTGACATGCAGTTTGTCCTGCAGCGTTCCCAATGTGCCTACAAAATATGTTTGGTCAAAGGCAGCGATCTTCAGCTCCCGGCGGGAAATATCCGGGCAGCCGCCGCCGCAATACTCGATCTGCACGCAGGGATACCCGGCTTCATTGGTGACCGGTGTGCCGGTAAAGGCTGCGGGAACCTGCCGGTCAGCCAAATAGCAGAGGGTCGCGGGGATGTCCTTGCTGCTGCGCAGGTCGGTGACCTGCCGCTCAGGCAGGCCGGATCCTGTGATCACGCAGGGAATGTTGTAGTTTTCCAGATACAAATTGACAACGGCGCTGTCCCGCAGGGGGTTGCCGCTGAAGGAGAAGCCGTGATCGGCGCAGATCAGCACGCAGGTGTCCTCCAGCAGGCCGCTTTCGGCAAGCTGCTCGTAAAGGTAGCGGATCACATTGTCCATATACCGCAGGGACAGGTCGTGGGTCAAGCTGCCGCTGTAGCTTTCGGGGATCTGATCCAGCAGCTCCTGGGCGGAGCGTTCTTCCTGCCGCAGCAGCGCCAGGTCATCCGAGTCGTAGGTGAAGAACACCTCCGGATTGTGGATATCATCGATGTGGATGCAGGCAAAGTGGGTATCTGTGTGTGCTTTTGCCCAGGAAATGTAGTGGTCAATATGGGTCCTTCCGCTGGGGGCGTTTTTGAACCAGTCGCAATTGTCGAGCCTTTCAAAAAGATCCAGATCGTAAATAGCGTTGGCGCTCAAAAGCATGCTTTTCGCCAGATTTTTCAGGGAATTCATGCCGGGATGCTTTACAAGTTCCCCAAATTTCCGGGCGGGGCCTTTCCAAAGACCTTTGGTGTTTTTGCGGTTGAGCCGGACGCTCATCTTCCGGATCCGCTGAAACAGGGGGGTAAACAGGGTCTTGATCTGGGGAATGGCGGTGCGGTCTGCGATCTTGCCGCTTTGGACATAGGCGGGGATCTTAAACAGGCAGTGACCCGTTCCTTGGGTCAGGACCTGATGGATATAGCCCCGGGGATCTTCCCGGTACAGCCGGTATTGCTCGGAAACAAGGGTCTTTACCGCGGCGGCATCGTAATCCGGCGCGTTGCCGCGGATCATGCTGACAGAGGGGTCGCCGCTTAGCATATCGTCCGTAAACCGGATCCATTGGCTGAGGTTATCTTCAAAGATCTCCTCCAGAGCCTGATGATCCGCTTCCGTCAGGGCATTCTGCCTGTAAACCTCGGCATAGTGCCCCAGCCGGTAAGACCACAGCGCGCCCTGATCGTAACCCACATTATAAAAAATGTGATCCACGCCCCTGCGCACGGAAGAGGGATGACACTGGGGCTGGTAGGAATTGAAATAGGTAACATAGCCCTTTTCCTGCATGGCCTCAAAGATGGTCAGCGGGGCATCCTTAAAACGGAACAGATAGCCCTTGTTCTGCAGCACATCCTGCCCGCAGTAAATATTCATAACGGCAGCCTCGGTATACGGTGCCTGGGAGAACATATTTTCACAGGCGATGCCGGAAGATTTCAGCTCCTCCAAAAAGGGCATCAGCCGGATGGGGGACTCTTTGACATGGCTGTAGTTCAAAGAATCGATGATGAACAGCAGAATGTTTTTCATTTATTGCGTATTCTCCGAATCACTAAAAATGAGGGTCTGGAAGCTGTGGTTGGAAATGCGGCTTTCCGCGGGGGGAAGCTGCATATAGTCGCCGTAGTAATGGGTCAGATAGCCGTGATGATCCCCGGGGACGGGCATTTGGGCATCTTCGTAGGGCAGTTCGTGTACATTGGCAAAAAAGCCGGGATCCAGCAGCGCCTGCTGGCCGAAAGTGCCGGTATCTACAAGGAACCCCGGGTTTTTCAGCACTTTTTCATAGCGCCGGTAGAGCCGGGACTGGATGGCTGCGGGATCTGTAAGGAGCGTTACGATCCGGTGCACCGCTTTTCTGAGGGGGGACTGGAAATCGAAATAATAGGAGCGCAGCAGGCAATAGCGGAGGTAGCGAAGCTTTTCCGATACAAACCGCGCCATCGGGTTGGCGCTGGTCTCCTGTAGCAGGAAAACGTCGATATACACGCCGCCCCGGTACTCCAGATGGGACAGGGCGGTCTCCACCAAAACGGTGTCCGCCGCCACGATCTTCGGGAAGGAATAGGGATAGTCGCCTGCGGTGGTGTAATCGTGCAGCCGCAGATTGCCGGTGTCCTGTGTCAAAAACACTTCTTTCAATCGCGGGTAGTCTTTACCCATGACATAAATATCCACATCATCGTCCCAGGGAATAAAGCCCTGATGCCGCACGCAGCCCAAAGCCGTGCCGCAGGCGAGATAAAAGGGGATATTGTTCTTTTTGAGAATGTCAGAAAGGGTACACAGCATTTGCAGCTCTTTCTTTTGCAATTTCTGTGTGATCTCGATATCGTTCATGACTTGTCCTTTCCGTGCTTTGTCAGAATTTTCAGCGCTTGGCCCGACAAAAGCTGCAATACATAGCTGGCGGCCACTGTCAAAAGCAGAAAAATGGCGATGTTGCATGCGGTGCTTCCTGTCAAGTGCATCACATCAAAGGGGCCGTCCATAAAGGCGTAGTGGGTGATATAGATGTAAAAGGACAGGGCGTCCAGCCGGTGGATCCCTTTGCCCAAAAGGGTGTTTTGCAGCTGTTCCATCAAGCGGAACCGGGCATTGAGCAGATCAATGGTATAATAGAGCCACAGGGCCATTGCGTTGTAAGCCAGGGGGATCACAACATAAAGGTACAGGTTGTTGTCACCGTGGACATCGCAGTACCGCTTCATGACCATTCTGCCGGCGACGGAAACAGCCATGGCCGCAAACAGAAGGATATACTTTTTCACGGACAGGCGAACCTGCTTTTTTCCGGCAGCGTAGCCGGCGAAATAGATCCAGATGTAATCAATCCGCAAGCCCAGAAGGCCCAGAGGAACGGTCAAAACCAAGCCGATGAAAAGCGCCGTTTTCAGCCAGCGGTCGCCGGTTTTTTCATGCCGCTTGTAAAGCAGGGTCAGCAGGTAGCAGACCAGCAGAACTGTGATGAACCACAGGTGGGTCAAGCCGCTGATCCCCGGCACCCGAGGCAAAAAGGCGAGAATATAATGGTAGCCCTGCAGATTCAGCAAATATGCGGTCACGGATACCCCGGACAGGGTGGCGTTTGCGAAAATTCCGGCACAGCACACGAGGATGATCCAGAGATCACAGGGAATACAAACGCGGCAAAAGCGCTGGTGCAGCCAGCGCTTTCCACTTTCGATCCGCTTATTGCTGTAAAGATAACCGGAGATGAATAAAAACAACTGCACGCCGCTCTGAAGCAGCTGCCCCACAGCGGACAGCCCCAGTGCCGTGGCGATATGGCACAGCACGATCATGACCATGCCGATCACTCTGCTCAGGGAAACAGAAGTATTAAACTGCGATGTACCTGCCAAATTGGTATCCTCCCGTTAGCCGTTAATTTGCCGCTCAAGCCTTTTTCCGGAAGCTGCGCAGCACATCCCGGTGGTCATAAACAAAGTATCCGATGCCTACCACAGCGGTAACGGCGATGAGGCAGCCGTTGACCAGCGTGCCGCAGTAGGTATACGCCAACGCTGCCACCACATAAAGGCCGCAGAACAGCCAGATCTTCTTCATGCCCACATACAGGTCGATCTTTTTCTTAATGATGAAGCTCAGCAGAAATACCTCTACGGCAGAGGACGCCACAGCGCCCAGAATCACGGCATAGATCCCGATCTTTCCGATCAGCGTATACATCAGGATCAAATTGACCGCTGCGGATACCAGCTTGGTAACGGGGTGGAATACGGTGATCTTTTCTGCGGCCAGCGTATTGTACAGGAAGCCGGAAACGGCGGTGAAGAACACCGTGCTGTAATATGCCGGAACATAGGCATTCGCGGCAGAGTATTCGCTGCCGATGAACACGGGAAACAGAAGCTTCGCCAGCGGCAGCAGCAGCAAGGTTCCCAGCATGGCCATGTACTGGAACACATCCAGGCCGATCCGGTAAACATCCTTTTTATTCTGGTCCTGATAAATGGAATAGGTGATCTCCTGCCATGCCAGATGGAACACCGAAACCACAAAGGATACCACAATGCAGAATTTCGTGCTGACGGTAAACAGACCCAGCGCGTCACTGCCCAGATAAGACCGGACCACATTCATATAGTAGTTCGTGTTGATATAGTACAGAATGGTATTGGGCAAAAAGGGCGCGCAGTAAAGCAGCATTGTCTTTGCTGTCTTTTTGCACATGTTGGAGATCCGCAAATAGCGCCAGATCTTGGTGCCCACAGCCAAAACCACGATCTGCACCAGATAGTTTGCGATCATGGCGTACATCATGGCTTCGGTCTGCAGATGCAGTACGCGGACACAGAAAACGCCTACACCTGCGTTGCACAAGCCGCCGATAATGCCGGAAACAACGAACAGAATGTTCTTTTCCAGCGCCCGGGAGATCATCATCATGATATTCACCAGCATAAACAGCACGGCGAATGCATAGACGATCCACTGCATGGGCCACTGCAGCCATGTGGAGATCAGGTAATATCCTGCGGTGTATACGATGACGGCAGGCACCAGCATGCCGAAGGTGGTGGAGATCACCTTGTTCCGGTCCTGATTCTCCCTGCCGATGGCAAAGCGCAGGACGCCGGACCAAACTTCCAAAAACAGCGCCGGGATGATGACATTGATCAGCGAATAAATATACTCGTAATCGCCGTAATTCGCCGGTGTGATGTTGGAGGTATAAAACCGCAGCATAAGAAAGGTGACGATATATGTTGCGATCTTTCCGAACAGGTAAACGGCGGAGGTCTCAATAAATTTTTTGATCAGTTTCAAAATGCATTCTCCCTAGGTAATCTGACGGCTACTCCTCCGGGGCGGCAGGGGGTGCTTCCTGTTTCCCGGCCTTGGGCTCTCTGAAGTCAACAAACAGGGCAACCAGAATGGCTGCCAGCAGGCCGCCGGAAAACAGAGTGGTGATAAGCGCGCCGTCATTCAGTGCGATGAAGAAAATGATGAACAGCGAGTGCCACATTTTTTTGTTATATCCCGTGGTACCCCGAAGCGCCTGCCGCAGGACGATCAACAGGCCGGCCATCAGCAGGGAGATCAAAACCATGCCGATCACGCCAAGGTTGGCGTAAGCGTCGGCCATAAAGCCGGTATTTGTCCACATTTCGGGCTTGTTGTAATAGACAGCACCGATCAAATTGGGGATATTCAGGCCATAGTTGCTTTTGATGCCAAAGAGCTTGGCGAAGGTGCTCTGAGAGAAATAGACAAATTCGTACCGGCTGAAATAGTCGAAGTAGCAATATTTGATCTGTGCGGGCAGGAAAATGACCCGGTTGCCCACCAGCGCATAGAGCATCTTGCTGGCGACGATGGAATATACCGAATCCACCGCCAGCAAGCCGGCAGGAAGACCTGCAAGGACGGTTTGCTTGATGCTGAGCTTTGGGAAAAGCTGCAGCACCAGGATCAAAACGGGAATGAACAGGTAGGTTTTGAATCCTGTAACGGCATAGACATAGAACTGCACAAGCACAGCCAAGCCGGTGCCGAGCCATTTCTTTTCCCGCAGGGCAATGATCAAATAAATGGGGCAAAGGATCTTGCAAACCACATTCTGCAGAATGGACTCCAGCGTGGTCAGCTCCACTTCCTTGCGGACCAGATGAATATTTTCAAAAGAAAGCAGGGAAAAATCCGGCAGACCAAACCGGATGACGGTATACACAAGGAACACCAGCAGAAAAACCGATGTGCCGATCCGCAAGCCGTTGTTCTTATAAGAGATCCGGGGAAACCGGACAAATCTGGTGATCTTGATTTTGAGCAGCAGATGGATCAACCAAAGGCAGCCCACCTGCAGCAGAACCATCCAAAGCTTACACTGGGGGGAATATTCATAGAATACGATAAACGGCGCGATGCTTAAAAGAAAGACCGTATATATAAACAGCGAGCCTATATCGTCGGAAGCGCTCCGGATCAGCCGGAAAGTAAAGAGGTACAAGGCCCAGCCTACCACAAAACGGACAAAATCAAACTCGCAGGTGAAACCGGAATACTTAAACAGCTGTGACTGCAGCAGCACATAGGTGACCGTCAGGATCAGCTTGTACAGCACAAAAATACCGAGCTCATGCGCCTTGATATAGCTGCCGAAGCCGGGGCTGAAAACAAAGCGGGTCCCCTTTTGGAGCAGCTGTACCGGTTTGCTGTCGGCGCAGACCTCGAGCAGCGGGCTTTCCTTCAGCCGCCCAAACCATTTTTGCGCCAATTCCTTAATTTTTCGTATCATAGTATTCTTTCCTCTTCACGAAGCGGATTCCCCGGCACATTTCTTTCAAAACGCCAAAGCGCGTCATGGTCTCCCCGGCATATTCTTTGTGACGCAGCGCCAGATACAGGCAAAACAGCGGCGCAAGGACGGGGTGGGCAATGGCCAGCACCACACCTTTGTCGAAAAGATACTTTTTGTCGTATCCATGGAACCATGTAGAGGGTCGGTCATCATGCAGCGTGGCGATGGCTACAGGAACAGCGATCATATTCAGTCCCGCGTCCAGACAGTCCCGAAGGAACAAGGTGTCCTCACCGCACTGGTGCTGGGTGCCGCCTCCAAAGTTCTGGTTGAAGCAGATGCCGTGATAGCTGACGCCTTTTCTGCGGAAAGCGACTCTTGCGGCGCCGTAATTCATGTAGTTCAGCTTGTGGATCTTTTTGACTTTGTCATTCACCCTGCGGACGGAATCCTTTTCGATCAGGTTAAAGATCACCACATCGGCAGAGGGATTTTCGTCGAAAACCTGCTGCACGGTGGCACAATAGCCGTCCTCAAAGACCATATCATCGTCGGCAAGAATGCAGATATCCGCAGTGGCACGCATCAGCGCACAGTTGCGGCTCAAGCCCACGCCGCACTCGGCAAAGGAATAGAATTTGATCCTGTGTTCGCCGCGGGTGCACTGCTGGTAATCATGCACATCCGTTTGATTGATGATGATCGCGTCAGACTGCAGATTCATCTTTTCGATGAGATCCGTGTTCTTCTGATGCATGGTGGAAACGAGAACTTCGATCATTGCGATCCCTCCTTTTCGTGAATGGATGGGTCAAAGCAAATTACAGCCGCCAGAACCGCAGGCCGCTCTCCTTCAGCTGGCTGACCGGGTACAGGCCCTTTACATCGATGAGGATGTTTTCCTGGCCGTTGCCGGAACCGTAGAGCTTTTGGATATCCGCAAGGCTCAGCGCCCGGAATTCCTTATGGGCAACGGCGACAATGATGCAGTCGGCATCGCCGGCTTCTTCCATGGGTCTCAGCTCCACGCCGTATTCGCGCATGGCTTCCTTTGCGTTTGCCCAGGGATCTACCACAACGGGAGAAACCCCGTATTCTCTCAAACGCTTGATGATGTCTTCTACCTTGCTGTTGCGGATATCCGGGCAGTTTTCCTTAAAGGTCAGACCCAGGATCACGACCTTGGAAGTCTTGACGGTCTTGCCGGCAAGGATCATCTGCTTGATGGCGGCGTCGGCAACGAAAGCGCCCATGCCGTCGTTTACCTTTCGGCCGGAAAGGATGATCTGGCTGTGGTAGCCCAGCTTTTCCGCTTCATAGGTGAAGTAGTAGGGGTCAACGCCGATGCAGTGGCCGCCCACCAGACCGGGCCGGAAGCCCAGGGCGTTCCACTTGGTGTTCATGCCGTCCACGACCTCGTTGGTGTCGATGCCCATCCGGTCGAAGACCATAGCCAGCTCGTTCAGGAATGCGATGTTGATGTCCCGCTGGCTGTTTTCCACAACCTTGATGGCCTCTGCGGTCTTGATGGTGGAAATGGGGTAGGTGCCCACTTCAATGACCAGATCGTACACATTTTTGATATCCCGCAGGGATTCTTCGTCCATGCCGGAAACGATCTTTGTGATATTTTCCAGCCGGTGCACCTTGTCACCGGGGTTGATGCGCTCGGGGCTGTAGCCTACCTTGAAATCCACGCCGCACTTCAGCCCGGATTCCTGCTCCAGAATGGGGATACACACATCCTCGGTCACACCGGGGTACACGGTGGATTCAAAAACCACGATGCTTCCCTTGGTCAGATTCCGGCCGACAATGCGGCTGGCGCCTTCCACGGGGGACAGGTTGGGGGTATGATCCTGATTGACCGGCGTGGGAACGGCAACGATAAAGAATTTTGCCTTTCTCAGGTCGGCTTCGTCGGATGTAAATTCCACGGTGGCGCGGGAGATGGCATCGTTGCCGATCTCCTGTGTGGGGTCGATGCCGCTTTTGTACAGCGCGATTTTTTCTTTATTCAGGTCAAAACCGATGACTTTGACCTTTTTGGAGAAGGCTACGGCGATGGGAAGACCCACATAGCCAAGGCCCACCAGAGCAAGGCGCTCCTCTCCGCGGACGATCTTATCGTATAAAGTCATAATTTTTCTCCTTAATGGGCGTTTGCCTTGTGGTTAAACTTTGTGAAACAGCACATGAAAGATGCCCTGCACAGAGCCCCAGCCGTAGGTTATGTGGAAAACAGGGAACAAATACAAAAGCTGCAGGAATTCTGTGAAGGAAGCGGCGGCTTTGGCAGAGAACAGGATGTCCAGCAGAAGATATGCTGTCAGCTCCAGTCCAAACAGAAGCCCAAAGACCCACCACAGCAGGCTGAGGATGGGCATACCGATGAGGGAAAGGGTAAACAGGCAGGGAATAAAATGCCGCAGGCGCATGGAGCCGGGGCAGAGCTTGGAGGTGATGATGTTCCACTTGCCGTTCATTACGCCCATTTTCACGATGCCCTTTACGGAATCCCGGCAATAGTAGGCCAGCTCGATCTCGTTGCTTAAGTAGATCTTGCCGCCGTTGTGAATGATGCGGTAGTTCAGCTCGCTGTCCTGATTGCGGGTCAGCCGCTCGTCGTAAAGGCCCACCTTGTCAAAGATCTCCCGGCGGAAAGCGCCGAAGGGCACGGTGTCCACATAGCCGTCCTTGCCGTTGGTGCGGAACTGGGAATCGCCGACGCCGAATTTGGAGGAGAGCATCTTGGCGATGGTCTTGCCGATGGGGGTGCGGGCCTTGGTCTCCATGACACCGCCCACATTGTCCGCTCCCGTGCGCTCCAGAACCTCAACACATTTGGAAAAATAGTTGGAAGCGTATTCGGCGTGGGCATCCAGCCGGATGATATACTTGCCCTTTGCCTGCCGGATGGCGATGTTCATGGCGTAAGGAACGGTCTTATTGGGATTGTCCAGAACATGGATCATATCCGGATACTGGGCCTGATAGTTCTGCAGAATGCGCTTGGTGGCGTCCGGGGACATGCCGTCCACGAAAAACCATTCCATTGCATCCTTGGGGTAGTCCTGCAGCAGCATGGACTGCACACAGGCGTCAATGTATTTTTCCTCGTTGTAAACGGGAATAATGACAGAAATAAATGTTTTTTCCACGAAAAGTACCGCCTTTATGAATGTATCTGTTCTTCGGAGTAGTCCTTACCCAGCACCGCAAAAACCGTGCGGAACATGGTGCGGATATCCCCCCAGAAGCTGAACGACCGGATGGACTGCAGGTTAAACTGCATCTTGCCGGGCAGAACCTGCTGCACATAGACAGCGTCCGCGTCGGAAGCGTTGGATAAAAGCCGGTCCTCGTCCTTATACAGGATGCTGGCTTCGCTGGTCACGCCGGCGGGCAGCAGCAAGGTTGCCAGCATCTCCGGCGTATACGCCGCTACATACTTGGGAACCTCCGGGCGGGTGCCCACGAAGGTCATGGTGCCCCGGAATACGTCGATCAGCTGGCTGATCTCGTCTAAGCGGCATTTGCGGATGAGCTTTCCCATGCGGGTGATCCGGCTGTCGTTGCCCACGGTTACCTGAGTGCCGATCTTGTCGGCGTTGCTGACCATGCTGCGGAACTTAAAGATCCGGAATTTCTTTCCGTATTGGGTCACCCGAACCTGCCGGTAAAACACCGGGCCCGGGGAATCCAGCTTGATGGCGATGGCCAGCAGCAGAAACACGGGGGAAAGGATCAGCAGCAGCAGTGCCGATACCACCACATCAAATACCCGCTTGAGCACCAGACTGGCGGTTTTTTTCTTCAAAATATCGTAATACGGCCGCACAGCCTCGGTTTGCAATTCGGCAGGCAGCTTTTCCCAATCTTTCAAAATCATTTCAAATACTCTTTTACAATGTCGGTATACTGTTCGATCACATAATCCACCTGCTCGTCTGTCAGGCAGGTGTGCAGCGGCAGAGAGATCTCGTTGGCAAAATGAGCATAAGCGTTGGGGAAATCCGCAATGTCAAAGCCCAGCTTCTTGTATGCGGTGTGCATGGGCAGGGGCTTATAGTGGACATTGCAGGCAACGCCTTTTTCTGCCATTTTGATGATGATCTCGTTGCGCTGCTCGGCGGTGATCCCCGGGATGCGGGAGAGGTAAAGATGGCCGGAGGACTGGTATTGCTCCGTGTAGTGCTCCAGCGTTTCCACGCCCAGAGGACGGAAAGCGGCGTCATAACGGGAAATGATCTCTTTCCGCCGGGCAAGCATGGCATCATACCGCTTCATCTGGGAAAGACCCATAGCGGCGGCAACATCAGTCATATTGCACTTGAACCAAGGGCCGACAATGTCATATTCCCACGCACCCAATTGGGTTTTTGCCAAGGCGTCCTTGCTCTGGCCGTGGAGCGACAGCAGCTGCAGCTGCTTATAGATGGCATCGTTATCCACACCGTCGATGGTATTCCAAGTCAGCGCACCGCCTTCGGCGGTGGTGAAATTCTTCACGGCGTGGAAGGAGAAGGAAGAAAAGTCTGCCATACTGCCTGCGGGAACGCCTTTTCGGGAAGCGCCGAAGGAGTGGGCGGTATCTGCCATAATGGCAACCCTTCCGATGGCCTTCTGCAATTCGGAAGCGGGACGGAAAAGCCCTTTCTTCCGCTCTGCGATGGCAAGCAGCCGGTCATAGTCGCAGGGAACACCGCCCAGGTCCACGGGAATGATGGCCTTGGTTCTTTCGGTGATGGCGGCTTCTACCTTGTCGTAATCCATCTCAAAGGAATCGGTCTGGGTATCCACCAGAACGATGGTGGCGCCCACATGGTCGATGATGGAAGCGGATGCTGTGTAGGTGTAGGCGGAGGTGATCACCTCGTCGCCGGGGCCGATCTCCAGCAGGCGCAGGGCCATTTCCGCGCAGGCGGTCTGGGAGTTCAGGCACACAGCCCGCTCCGTGCCGCAGTAAGCAGCCACCTGCCGCTCCAGTTCCTTGGTTCTGGGGCCGGTGGTGATCCAGCCGGAGCGCAGGGCAGCGGCTACCTCCTGAATTTCGCTTTCGGTGATATCCGGAGGGGAAAAAGGAATGTTCATCATGTTTACACCTTCACCTTCAGTTTGTAGGTCGGCACGATCTCCGCAACGATCTCCTTCATGTTTGTTGCTTCTACGCGGTAGGCCGCATCCAGCCGGGCCAGCTGCTGCTTGAACAGCTCGTCGTCCATTTCAATGGGCTTGCCGATGTGGATCAGCTTGTTGGCGGTATTCTGCAGGCCTTCTTCCTTCATCAGCAGCTCCTCGTAGAGCTTTTCGCCGGGACGCAGGCCGGTATACTCGATCTTGATGTCAATATCCGGCTCATAACCGGAAAGCCGGATCAGATTCCGTGCCATGGTGTCGATCTTGACAGGCTCGCCCATATCCAGAACGAAGATCTCACCGCCCTTGGCATAGTAGCCTGCCTGCAGCACCAGAGAAACGGCTTCCGGAATGGTCATAAAGTAGCGGATAATGTCAGGATGGGTGACGGTCACAGGACCGCCGGCCTCGATCTGCTTTTTGAACAGGGGGATAACACTGCCGTTGCTGCCCAGCACATTGCCGAAGCGGACCGCCACGAACTCCGTATCGGACTGGCGGTTCATCATCTGCACCACCATCTCACACAGCCGCTTCGAAGCGCCCATGATATTGGTGGGGTTCACCGCCTTGTCGGTGGAGATCAGCACGAAGCGCTTCACGCCGTGGCGGGCAGCGGCCGTTGCCATTTTGTAAGTACCCATGACGTTGTTCTTGATG
>JAZNGJ010000044.1:0-57134 GCA_045576415.1 Faecousia sp.
CGATCGGCGCGCCCGTTTTTTATTGGAAAAGCTCAGTCAGAAGATCCGTAATTTCCATGCCTTCCGGAGCGTAGATATCCAGACAGCAGTGGAATCCGGAATATTCAAAATATATTTTATACATGGTGCCGTTTTTAGTAGTCAGCGGGTCGCTGTAAGAAACGGTTTGCTTGGCCTGACCATGCTCCCAGACTGCGGTATTGGGAAGCGCAGCGTAACCTTTCGTTTCAATGATTTCCAGATTTGCAGGGACGGTGTTAAAGTAATAGGAAACAGCGGCTTGCCGGATGCTGCCGGAAGCGGGAGTCAGTGCACCTCCCATGCCAACAATGCCATCGAACCGCCGGTAGAGCTTATACACAGTGATGTCGGTGCATGGAATATGTGGCAGCAGTGAGTAAGGCACGATTTCACGATGGATCTCAGGGGATTCGGCAACGCATTGCTCTAAAGTGCTGGTCTGGTCAGCAGGAATCTTATATTTGCCGGCATGGAAGCTGGCGAATTCCTGTGCGTCCAGATCCCAAAGCGGTTCCTGCGTCTGATCGCTGAGATACAATGATGCGCAAAACATTGCGATTGCAAATACGCATAGACCGATCCATGCCAGCCGCCGCTTCATGGGCGCGCTGCTGTGATGGGGCTGTGTTTGGGTCAAATGAAATTTCTGTAGATCCTGTTTTTTGTCGGAAACAGCAGAATGCGCATAGCTGCGCATGATCGTTTCAATGGTATTATCGTTCATGATGAAGCGCTCCTTCCTGATTCGATTCTAGATGCAGCCGCAGCTGCTCCAAGGCTTGTTTTTTCAGACGGTCTACCTGGGATTTGGATATTTTCAGCTCGGAAGCGATCTGCCGTACGGTTTTGTCTTCAAAATAAGTGGATTGGATGATGATCCGCTGCACTTCCGGCAGCCTCTGCAGGGCGTGTTCTACGGAAAGCGTCAGAATTTGTGTATCCGGATCCGCATTCCGGTCCCTATGCTGCCACTGCCCGTAATCCACATAGGCGATGTGGGCGGCTTCCCGTTTGTGCCTGCGGCAGTAATCGATGGCCCGGTTGGCAGCTGTTTTGCACAGAAATCCGTAGGCATTGAAGCTGAACAGGTACTGGTCGGTGATCCGGAAGATATCCGCCCAGAAGTCCTGCACGAAATCGTCCGTAAGGTCCGCATCGTGCAGATATTTCAGCCCGATGTGCCGGATGGTGGGGCCCATCAGATCATACAGAGCTTCCACATATTCTCCTGTTCCGTGTTTCTGCAGCTGCAGCAGGCAGTCATTTACTTTTTTCTTTCGGTCATTCATAATGTGTACCCTTAGCGGAAGACATGGTGATCGTCTGTTGAGATAGCTTCTGTCTATACTAACGATTCAGGATAGGGGTTTGTCCCGGAAAAATTAATTTTTTACAAAAAATTTTTTTGAAAGCCGGCACACAGGACAAATGTGTGCCGGCTTTGGCCTGTCAATCACAGAAAACATACCGATGCAGCCGGTCGAAAGCCTCCTGCACCCGGCTTAAGGGAAGGGCCAGATTCAGCCGCAGATGGCAGGGGCCGTGGAACATCCGGCCATCCTGCAGGGCAACGCCTACATCCCAGCAGGCGCGAAGGACATCGTCGATGGTCTTTCCGTGTTTTTCGCACCAGTCGGTGCAATCCAGAAACAGCATGTAAGTACCCTCCGGCTTGCTGACAGAGACACCGGGGAAGTACTTTTCAATATACTCGCAGGCGAAGTCTACATTGGCGGTCAGCACCTGCCGCAGCTCCTGCAGCCATTGCTGCCCCACATCGGTGTAGGCACCCAACAGGGCATGCATAGAAAGCACATTCATGCTGTTGTAGTGGCTTAGGGAGCTTTCCTTTTCCATCCGGTCCCGAAGCCAGCGGTTGTAGACGATGCTGTAGCTGCCCACAAGACCGGCAAGGTTGAAGGTCTTGCTGGGGGCATACATGGCTACGGTGCGCTGCTTGGCATCCCCGCTGACGCTCTGGGTGGGGATGTGCACATGATCCCCAAGGATCAGATCAGACCAGATCTCGTCGGAAATGACAAAAACATCGTATTTTTTATAGATATCCATAGCCCGCTCCAGCTCCCAGCGCTCCCAGACACGGCCGCAGGGATTATGGGGGGAGCAGAAAATGGCAGCGTGGATCTTGTTGTCCGCGATCTTGCGCTCCATGTCCTCGAAGTCCATCCGCCAGATACCATTTTCGTCCTTTACAAGGGGAGAGTGGACGATGTTGTAGCCGTTATTTTCCAGAGAATGGGTAAAACCGATGTAGGTGGGGCTGTGCAGCAGCACATTGTCGCCTTTGGAGCAGAGTACATTCAGCGCGCTGACCACACCGCCCAGTACGCCGTTGGCGTAGCCGATGTGTTCCGGCGCAAGGCCTTCCACGCCGTTGCGCTCCTTTTGCCAGCGGATGATGGCATCGTAGTATTCCTTGCGGGGCATAAAATAGCCGTAAGCGCTGTGCTGCGCCCGCTGGATGATGGCCTGAGGGATGGTGGGAGCGGTGGGGAAGTTCATATCTGCCACCCACATGGGGATCACATCGAAGCCCTCTTTGGGAAGCCCCGGAGGGGAGTCCACGGCCAGAGCGTCCATGCCCCGGCGGTCCATGATGGAAGTAAAATCGTATTGCATAAGATGCTCCTTTATTTCTTTTTGTTATCAGCGGAATTCCGGTCCGCAGAACGCTGTTTGATCAGGAATACGGCAAGAACCTCCGCCATGAACTGCAGCAGGGAGATCTGGCCCTGGGTCCACAGGTAGTTGGCGGTGCATTCGTCGAAGCCGACATAGCCGCGGAACACGCCCCGGTCCATAATGGCGCAGTGGAGCATGCTCTTAATACCTTGGGGCTCCACAATGTCCCGGATATGGGGCTCCAATTCGCTGATGTCGGAGCAGTAAAGCACGCCGTTTTCTCCGTAAACATCGGGCCAGCCTATGAGGTCTGTCGAATAGCTCAGATCCTGCAGCGACTCTTTTTGGGGTGTGATGCCTTCGTTGCACCATTCAAAGGTGTTGCTGCAGGCCGTGTTGTCTTGGTTATTTTCGAAGATGTAGACCCGGCTGACATTGAAGTGGGTGCCGATGAAGGCCAGCAGCTCGTTGATCGTGGCGTCGATATCCCGGCTTTCATACAGCCGCCGGAATACAAAACGGATCATGCTATCATCGCCGGTCTCCGGCTGTTCATCGGAATCAATGCGGGTGATGGGCAAGGCGGAGTCCGACAGGGAATGGTAGGAATCCCGGCTGTCATAGATATGGAACCGGCATTTTCCTCCGCGCTTTGCGCTGTAAAGAGCCTCGTCCGCGTGACGGAAAAGGTCTGCGTAGTTGGTACCGTGGGCAGGAGCCAGTGCGGCGCCTACGGATATGGAAACCTGCAGTTTGGGCATCAGCCGGCGCAAAAGCTCCCGGAAGGTATCCACAAGAAGCTGGCAGCGCTCCATAACCAGATCTTTGCCGGGAATATCTTTCAAAAGGATCAGAAATTCATCTCCGCCGATGCGGCCCACAATATCGTGGGAACGGAAAAGACTGCGCAGGGTGCTGCCGATCTGGGTCAGCACGGCGTCGCCGTAGAGATGTCCCAGAGTGTCGTTGACGGTTTTGAAGTTGTCCAGATCCAGAATCAGCAGGGCTGCCATAGATTCCGGGCTGGGGCTGCTCAGATAGTCCGCCACTGCGTTCTGGGCGGAAGCTTTGTTCAGCAGCTTGGTCAGGCTGTCCCGTTCTGCCTGCTTTTTCATGGCCAGTGCATCGGTTTTTAATTCGTTGATATCATAGATAATAGCGGTGATCCGGGCGGGCGCACCGTCGCTGCCGAAGATAGCCCGGGCCCGTACCCTGCTCCACAGATAGCGGCCCTCGCTGTTGGCAATTCGGATGTCTGCAATGTCAGAGTCTTGGCTGCTGAGAATTTTTTCGATGGTGCTGCGCATGACAGGGATATCATCCGGATGGATGTGGGTCACATTGTCGGGCTGGGGGAACAGATCGTGGATGCTGATGGGATAGCCGAACCGCTGCTGCCACCGATCAGAGCAAGTCAGCACGCCGCTGTGCAAATCATACTCGAGGATCACGCCTTCCGACAGATTAACCAGTGTTTGATGAAACAGAACCTGCCGTTCCAGCCGTGCCTGCTGTTCTTTTCCGGAGCTGATATCCGTAAAGAGGAGGCAGCAAACTTCGCTTCCCTCGGCATCTATGGAGCAGCGGCTCCTGACCAGCACCCAAACAGGCGGGCGGTTTTTGCAAATGATGCGGCATTCCCATTCCTGATTGCCGGTTTTTGTTAGATCCGGCAGTTTTTCCCGATCCTCCGGAAGGATCATCTCCATCAGAGAGCCGCCGAACCGGGCGTGGATATCCGAGCTGCTGAAGCCGGTCAGAGGAAACAGCGTCCCGGCACCGCTGTCAATGGTCAGCGCAGGATCCATGCGGCAGCACAGGGCACCGCCGGAAAGACCGTACAGGGAGAAGGATTCCGGCAATGCGCTGCGGGAAACCGGGGTGGAAGGAACGGCATCCTCCAGATTGTGGAAGATCGCGATCAGGATCCGCTGATCCGGAACGCCTGTGTTGACCCGCAGTATGGTGATCTCGTAGGGGAAGTGCTCTCCGTAGAGGTGGCTGAAGATCCGGCATCGGAAGGAGATCTTTCTTTTGTTCTGGCGGAACAGCTTTTCTCCGATCTGCTGCTGCAGCTGCTCCGCGCTTTCTGTGTTTTCCGGGTGGACACCGTCGCGCATCAGCTGCCGGGACATTTCCTCAAAGCTGGCATTGGTAAACAGGGTGACGAAATCGGGATCCGGATTGTAGACCACATGGTATGTGCGGTTGTCCACATCCAGCTCGATGACGGTGTCGTTCATATGGTGCAGGACGGTCTGATATTTCAGCTGAGAAAGCTGCAGCGCATTCAGCGCGTGCACTTTATGGACAGGGCCGGGGAGGGGGATCCGAAGCTGATCGGATTTGGGGGAGTAGCCGTCGGCATAAAGGTGCGCCAGCTCCTCAAAGCTTTGCCGCACGCGCTTGAAGCATTCCAGCAGCTTGGGGGAGAAGGCACCGCATTCGCCGTTCAGGATCATATTAACGGCCTTTTCGTGGGAAAAGGCGGGCTTGTATACGCGGGGCGTGGTCAGTGCGTCATAGGCATCCACCAGACCCACCACCTGCGCACAGATGGGGATCTCGTTTTCCTTCAGTCCTTTGGGATAGCCCCTGCCGTCCCAGCGTTCATGGTGGTAAAGGCAGATGTTATAAATGTAACGCAGGTACATAGGGTCGCCAATATCGCCGATCTGCTCAGTCAGCTGCCCGCCGACGGTGGTGTGGGTCTTCATGATCTCGAATTCTTCCGGAGTCAGCGTGCCGGGCTTATTGAGGATCCCGTCGGGAATGGAGATCTTTCCGATATCGTGCAGGGCAGAGGCTGTGGAGATCCGGTCGATGCTGGATTCATCCAGCTCGTATTCCGGGCAGCAGCGGGCAACCTCCTGCAGAAGGATCTGGGTGAACCGGCGGATCCGCAGAACATGGTTGCCGGATTCGGTGCTGCGATGTTCAATGATGGCAGACAGGGTGTCTACCATGACCTGATTGGTGTTGCGGATGGTTTTGTTCTGATCCTCCACCAGCTTCTCCAGATGCCACTGGTGCATGTAAAGATCCACCAGGACCTGAATGCGGCGCCGGATCGAGATGCCGGTATAGGGCTTCTGCACCACATCCGCTGCACCCAGCAGGAATGCGGTCTCCTCCCGCTGGCCGGTGCCGATGGGCGTGACCAGACATACCACGGGGATCCCATTCTCTGCGGAGGGCTGGCAGGCGGCGACCAGAGAGCGCAGGCCGGCTTCGTCCGTCAGCGGGATATCCGTCAGCACAGCGGCAATGCACTGGCTGTTCTGCTCCAATAGCATAATGCCCTGGGCGGCATTATCTGCTTCCAACAGATTGTAGTCCGATTCAAAGATCGCGTGGAGCTCAGTACGGTCGCTGGCAGCATCGCCAACGAGGAGCAGGGTATCTTTCATGCTGGATTTCATGGCTTGCCCTCCGGGTAATAACATACTGACTTTATCATAGCAGAGGGGCAAAGGGATTGCAAGAAGCTTTTGCAGGCAGCCGCGCAGAAAACACGGCTGCTTTTGGTTAGAAAATTTTTTAAAAATATGAAAGAGATTTTGGAAAATCTAACCGAATTTATAACCGGAGCATGATATAACAAGAACGGAAAACAGCCCGCGACCATGAAAGGGGGGATCGTATGGCAGTAAAAGGCTTTGGTGAAGAATACCGCACTACATTGGTTTGTGTTGACTCCTACGATAATGGGGTACCACAGGGAAGATTCTACAATCCCTATATGTCTGCGGAGCGATCCTTTCAAAGTCTGACGCAGTTTTTACAAAGCATGGAAAGCACACTGGAAACAATGGATTTTCCGAAGGCATACACAGAAACACGAACATTTGCGCCGCTGACGCAGGGCCTGTCGGGTGCGTCGCCGGGGCAGTGCCTGCCCGGAGCGGTGGCAACCTTCGCAGTGCGGATCCTGTTCCGGCAGAATGCCAGCTGGCAGGGTTCTGTGACATGGATGGAAGGAAAGCGGGAGCAATCCTTCCGCAGCGCATTGGAGCTGATCCTGCTGATGGGCAGTGCGCTGGAATGCAAGGAAGCATCCTGATCAAAACACAAAAACAGTAAAAAAACCCAAAGGAAAAAATATTGTAAACGGCAAACTGCCTGAAAGGGCAGGACGCAAAGCAAGCGGGCTAAGGCACAAGAGGCTACGCCGGCGCGGCTGCCGATATTTTGTTTCCCCCACAAGGAAAGGAGAACAAAATAATGGCAAAGAGAATTTTTAACAAGAGAACGATCGCGATCCTGCTGACGCTGGTCATGCTGTTCAACGGCTTCCAGATCAGCGCGTCCGCAGCACAGAACAACGCTCCCGAGCTGGTTCAGAATTTTGCTGACACCTACTACAAGCAGGACGGCACTGCCGGCACTGCAAACAACTGGGAGATCCATCTGTCCAAGACCGCGGCTCCCGCCGGCAAGGACAACACCTTTAACATCACCCTGAAGATCGAAACCAAGGACACCACCATCCAGACCGCCGGTTCCACCAACGGTGCCGCGGTTCTGATTCTGGATGTTTCCAACTCCATGAACGCCAAGGAGCCCGGCTGCGCTGCAGACGGCTGCGGCAAGGATAAGGATGCCGGCATCCACTGCACCGAGTATGAGCCGAGCAATAAGTTCTGGAGAGATGCGTGCAAGGAGTGCGGCCAGACCAGAGCTGCCCACACCTCTCACCACAGATTCCAGCAGAGCAGCAAGACCCAGCTGGATAGCCTCAAGGCCGCTGTCGGCGACTTCCTGGATGCCTTTGCCAATGATGCAGCCGCAGGCGAAAAGAGAATGATCGCGGTCGCCGTGTTCGGCACTGATGCTGTCACCGTGCAGAACTGGGTGGATATTTCCGATGCCACTGCCCGTGCCGCGCTGAAGGCGAAGATCAACACCCTGTCCACCGGCAACGGTGCTTACATGGGTAATTCCTACCTGACCAACGGCGGTACCAACATGGAAGCAGGTCTGGTACTGGGCCGCAACCTGCTGCGCAGCACCACTGCCCTGGCCGGCATTCCCGTGAACAACCAGAGCCTGATCCTCTTCAGTGACGGTGAGCCCACGGCCAAGGTTGGCAACGTGGACAGTACCTCCACCGAGAAGGTCGCCTACGACGGCGGCGATGCCGGCACCAGAACCGATGCCGGTGACTACGACGATATCTCCGCTGTCCTCTCCGGCGTTTCCGCCGCCAAGATCGCTGTGAAGTACAACTATAACGATAACACCGGCGTGCTGAAGACTCCTCCTTTCACCCGCGTTATCAGCAGCGGCTCCGCCACTCTTTCTGTGGACCTGCAGGGCGAGGCCGGAAAGGTCATCACCAATAAGACAAACGCCTCCACCGTTACCGATCCCATGGGTACCGGCGTTTCCATGATCAGCGTTACCACCGGCTATGACGCAGCCGCTGAAAAGTGGGATCTTTCCAAGTACACCCCCACGGTTGCCAATGGCATTACCACCTACACCATCACTTATCAGGTGGAGCTGGACCCCATGGCTGTGGCGCTGGATGCCAACTATCCCGGCTACACCGTGCTGACCCCCGCCAACGGCGCCACCATCCTGAACTATACCTACGGCCAGCAGGCAACCCCCGTCAACGCCGACTTCAATGAGCCCAACATCCGCGGTGTCCGCACCTTCACCGTCAGCTATGACTATGTAGGCGAAGTTCCCGCAGGCGTTCCCGACGTTCCCGCAGACGCAACCTACAAGGCAGGCACCTTCGTGCAGGTCGCCGGCGCCCCCACTCTGGAAAACTACACCTTCTCCGGCTGGAGCAAGGCTGATTTCGTAATGCCCGCCGAGGATGTTGTGATCACCGGCTCCTGGATCGAGAATTCCAAGCACAGCTACAGCCTGATTTACGATGCCAACTTCGGCGTCAATGAGACAGCGGCGGATGCCGAGAACATTACCGGCACCTATGCGACCGCTCTGAACATCGGCGTGGACAACAATATGTTCTTCCGCCCCAACTATACCTTCACCGGCTGGAACACCGAGCGTGACGGCAGCGGCACCGCTTATGCGGCGGGCAGCACCGTGGAGCTGACCGCGCTGAATAATACGGAGATCCTGTACGCCCAGTGGGCTGTCAATATGCATGCTTACACGGTCAATTACTGGGTCAGAGTCAATGAGGATGCCTATACGCCGTTCTCCGGCGATCTGGGTGATGCACCTGTGGGAGAGGAGACCGCCTTCGGCACGGTGATCGATAAGGCTTATTTGGATGCCAAGGGTCTGCCCGTAGCACTGACCGATGAGCAGTTTACCTACGGCTTCAGTGCGTTCGAAGGTATCACGGTTTCCGGGAAAGGCGATGTGGTGAATGTGTACTTCACCTGCATCGTGGAGCAGCCTCCTGTGGAAGAGCCTCCCGCGGATATCGTTCCTATGTCGGATATTCCCAAGACAGGCGATCCCGTTTTCGTATACATTGGAACCGCCGCGGCATCTGCTGCAGGTCTGCTCGGCCTGATGCTGGGCAAGAAAAAGGAAGAAACGGAAGAATAACCCAAAAAACCAAAACAGCACCCCGATCCGGGGTGCTGTTGCTATATTCAGCCTATCCTTCCTGCTTGCGGTTCTCCGGGATCATTGGCTCCAGCGGGTGGACACTGAAGCGGATCTGGGCAGGGGAGTGGGGGTACTGCCGGGAGAAGGCTTTGATGATCCTCTGGCAGACGGCGCGGCTGTTTTCATAGTTCGCCTGAGGAAGCATGATGATCAGCTGGGAGGCGCTGCAGCGGGTGATCACATCCCCTTGCCGCAGATTGCTCACCAGAAGGGACTGCAGATTGTCCATCGCCCGATCCAGACTGCGCCGGGGCAGTGGCTGAGCGTCACTGCTGTGTAAGGAAAGCAGGGCGATATGAATCACCTCTCCGCTGCGGATAATGGCACGGGCCTGCACTTGATACAGAAGCTTAAAAAAGTCATATTCGCAAAAAACCGCACCTTTTGCGCCGCCCGGCTCCTGCAAATTCTCCCGAACTGTTTCCGCAGCAACGGTGTGGTCGCTGCTTTCCCGGGAAGCGTTGCGGTAAAGCCTGCGGCTTTCGTCCGACGGCATGACACCGAAGGTGTCAAACAGAAGCTCGCTCATGGCTTCGTATGCAGCGATGGCACCGGAGCGGTCGCCCAGAGCGATCTGGCAGCGCATCTGATACTGATATAGGTCCTCCCTGTATGGCTCGATCTCCAGAGCGCGGCGGCAAAGGGCCAGTGCATCCTGCCACCGTCCGTCCCGGCAGAGCAGGGAAAGGGCCTGCCCAGCCGCATCCAGATACCGCTGGTGATAGTAGGCGGAAATGGGCATGACCCAGGCTTCCATGGACAGCTTGGGCAGAAAATCGCCCCGGTACAGGTCAAGTGCCTGCAAAAGCAGTGCAAGCCGGTCGTCTTCTGACTGGGCCGCGGCGGCACACAGCCGGTCAAATTCCTCCGTATCCAGCTGAAGGGGGATCTCCGTATTCCATATGTAGCTGCCGTTTTTGTGCAGAATCAGGTCGTGGCCTGCCCGCGGGCCCAGGGGATCCAGCATGGCACGGACCCGGTAAAACAGCGCTTTCAGGCGGCCCGCCGGATCGCTGGCTTCCGCGGCTGCGGAGCTTTGGGTCAGGGACAAGAGCTGCTCCTGTGTGGTATGGGTCTTGCGTGTATAGATCAGGTATGCCAAAAGCAGCCAGACTTTTCGCATACGGTTGTTGCTGTCGTCGATCCGGTTGCCGGCACGCTCGATAGAGAAGCCTCCCAGCATGGAAACGGAAATGGGATCTTTCATTGCGTGCGCATCTCCTTTGCATTCGTCTTAGTTCATTATATAAAACCGGCAGAAATATTTCAACAGAGAAACAAAAACTTTACAGATTGTTTTGCCTCTGGTATACTAAACAGGTATATTTCCGTTATTTGGACGGTTTGCAGAGGGAAAACGGCAGCTTGGAATGTTCCTGCGGCAATTGGCAAGCTGTAGATCAAAAAGAAAGAGTGAGAACCATGAAAAGGATACTATCAGCATTAGCGGTGCTTCTTTGCACTGCGATTCTTTTGACAGGCTGCGCAGGGCCGGCGGTGCCAACCAACCCTCCGGCTGATCCCACGACCGAGCCTGCCACCACGGCACCCGGCGTGACAACGGTTCCGACGGTTTCCGTACCGCCGACCACGACCCCGCCAACAACCCCGCCTGCTGCGGTGCCGCCCACGACAGTACCGTCAACGACCGTGCCCTCCACTACGGTGCCCCCCACTTCCGTTCCCCCGGAGAGTCAGCCGGCGGCCACGGAGTGCGCCCATGCCTATGAAACCATAACCCACACGGCTGATTGTGAAAACCAAGGCTATACAGTCTATACCTGCAGCCGCTGCGGCCACAGCTATACAGCCGGTATTGTGGCGGCCAAGGGTCACAGCTTCTCCGGCTGGAGCGTGCAGAAGGCAGCTTCCTGCACCGAAAGCGGCGTCCAGAGCCGCCGGTGCGCCGTCTGCGGAAAAACGGAGAGTCAGACCATTTCTGCCACCGGTCACAGCTTTGACGGCGGCACGGTGGTGAAGGAAGCCGCATCCTGTGCGGATGTGGGCATCCGGCGCTTTGTTTGCACGACCTGCGGCCATACTTATGATGCCAATTTCAAGGGCGGTCACAGCCTTGTCTACAGCGACGCGGGGAAATATTATGACTGTGCGAACTGCGATTTTATGTTTGACGATGCCTACACCGTAATGGAGCCGGATTATGCTCCCCTGGATCCCAACTCCGCCCTGGCAAAAGATGTCATCACCTTACGGGAAAAGAGCTACACCGGCCCGCTGAATGCATGGCCGGAGCGTTGGTTTGAATACAAGGGTTGGATCACAAGAGGTATACAGTTTTTCGCCGAAGGCCTGCGATACGGTGAGACCAGCGGGTATGATGAGCTGTACTACTTGGATAAAACCATGACGCAGGAGGACAGGGACAGCTTCATGGCAGACTTCAACGCGTTTCTGGCAGCGTTTAAGGACTACTACGGCTGGGAATCCGTTCCTGTGCAGATGGTGTACAATGAACGGCGGGGCGGCTACGATCTGACATATCCTGCTAAGGATCAGTACTACGCCTATAAATCCCAGGTGCAGAGCATACCGGAAGCCAAAAAAGTGCAGGTGGAAAAAGACCAGATTGCTTACTATGTCCATAAATGGGGCTTGTATGACGGCATGCAGATGTATAATGCCATCCACTACCTTCAGCCTACGATCTGGGAGCAGGTAGCGTATTACGATTGGTCGCTGTCGCTGCATGATGCCTTTGACGGCTTTGCCGGCGGCATCTGCGTCTGTGACGGCTATTCGGAAATGTTCCAGCTCTTTGCAGACTATCTCGGCATCGAATCTTCGGAGGTTTTTGGCTCCATGCTGGGCACCGGTCACGCATGGAACAAGGTGACCTTCTCCGACGGAACGGTGCGGTATGTGGATATCACCAACGGCCCGGTCCTTGCCACGGAAGCAAAAATGAGAGAAGACCACACATGGTAAATGATGACACCCCGGAATTATTCCGGGGTGTTTTTTGCGGCTGCACAAATTTGGGGATGGAATAACCTTTGGAAGTGGCTGCTTATGGTAAATATTACCGCCGTCTGAAGCAGATAAGCGTGCAAAACTCGGGGCGTGCCGCATTGACATTAAAGGGTGGATGTGGTATCCTTATAAAGGATTACTGTGGGGTCGTATGCGCATGGATACGACTGCACACAAACCCTATATTTGTTAGAATTGTGAGAAGCTGGAAAATGGGATTCTTCCGTTCTGTGGATCGACAATTGCATAAAGAAGATCCGCAGCAGCTGAAGCGGGAATGCCGCTGGCTGTGGAGCCGGATCGCCCGGTACCGCTTAAGGATCCTGATTGTGATGCTTCTGGGCTTTTTGGGAACCGGAATGTCCCTGCTGTCCAGCGTGGCAACCA
Source organism: Faecousia sp. (assembly GCA_045576415.1). GTDB lineage: Bacteria > Bacillota > Clostridia > Oscillospirales > Oscillospiraceae > Faecousia. Next base: position 12,646 of record JAZNGJ010000044.1, read on the forward strand.
AATATCTGATCGACGCGGTCACCGGCTACGCGGCGGATATGATCACCGGCTCGGTGATCGCCATGGCGGGGATGATGCTGGGCAGCCTTGCGCTGCAGGCGGTCTCTTCCCGGGTCAGCGCGGCCATTCATGTGCGGGTCCGCAATGAGATGCAGCATGCTGCCTACGGAAAGATCCTGCGTGCTGCCTGGGAGGCTTTGGAGCCTTACCGCAGCGGAGATCTGCTGAATCGGCTGAATTCTGATATTCATACCGTTGCCGATGGTGTCATCGGTTTTCCTGCCGGTCTGCTGTCTGCAGCCGTGAAGCTGCTGGGCGCGTTTGGCATCATGCTGTATTTCGATCCGGTGATGGCGCTGATCGCTTTGGTGGGAGCGCCGGTAACACTGGTGTTCTCCAGATTTTTGATGCGGAAGCTGCGGCAGCATAATTTGACCATGAAGGAGCTTACCGGCGAGGTCATGTCCTTTCAGGAGGACTCCTTCCGGAATCTTACCAGCATCAAGGCCTTTGCCGCAACGGAGCGGTATACCGGCAGGATGCAGCAGCTGCAGGGGGAGTACGCCGGAGCGTATCTGTCCTTCCATTCCTTCCAGATCGGTGTATCCACCTGCTTGTCGCTGGTGAGCATGCTGGTGACGGCTGCCTGCTTCGGGTGGGGTGTTTATCAGCTTTGGGCCGGAAATATCAGCTATGGCTCTATGACGATGTTCCTTCAGCTGGCATCTGCCCTCCGGGGAGCGTTTTCTTCTCTGACCTCTTTGGTGCAGCAGGGCATTACCGTTACCACCTCTGCCGGCCGTATTATGGCTGTGGAGGAGCTGCCCAAGGAAAATACGCAGGTGCCTGAGGGATTCCGTCAGGAGCAGCAGCTGAAGCTTGCGCTGCGACAGGTGTCCTTCCGGTATCAGAATGGGGAGACGGTTCTGCAGCCCTTTGATTTTACGGCGGAACCCGGCGAGGTGATTGCCGTTACCGGCCCCTCCGGCGAAGGAAAGACCACCCTGCTGCGGCTGCTGCTGGGGCTGGTGGAGCCTTGCAGCGGAACAGCGCAGCTGACAGGCGGTACCGGAAAGCATTACACCCTCAGCGCAGGTACCCGGCAGGCCTTTTCCTATGTTCCCCAGGGGAACAGCGTCCTGTCCGGAACTGTGGCCCAGAATCTGCAGATCGTTGCTCCGGAAGCGACCCGGGAGGAAATGGAGCAGGCGCTGAAGGCTGCATGTGCCTGGGAATTTGTCAGTCAGTTTCCCGAGGGACTGGATCATCCTTTGGGAGCCGGCGGCCGGGGTATTTCTGAGGGACAGGCACAGCGTCTGGCCATTGCCCGTGCGCTGCTGCGCAAGGCCCCGATTTTGCTGCTGGATGAGGCTACCTCCGGTCTGGATGTGGCAACAGAGCGGCGTCTGATGGAAAACCTGCAGAAAAGCGGTCTGGTGCGCACCTGCATTTTGGTGACTCACCGGCCCGGCAGTGCAGAATTTTGCAGCCGTACTTATGAAATTCACCACGGCTTTGTAACGGAAGTGCGCTATGGAGACAATAAAAATGATAGATCTGCACAGTCACATCCTGCCCCGGTTGGATGACGGATCCCAAAGTCTGGAAGAATCGCTGGCAATGGCGCGGCTTGCCGTGGAAAGCGGCGTGCAGGCCATGGTGGCCACACCCCACTGTGCCGATGGACGGGCCCGGGAGGTATCCGACAGCTGGCAGCTGCTGCGCGCGGCGCTGGAAGAGATGCAGATCCCGCTGCGGGTCTATCCGGGCATGGAGATTTTGGGAACGGCAGATACCGTCCGGCTTTTGCGCCAGGGACAGCTCATTACCATCAATGATTCCCGCTATCCTCTCATGGAGTTCCCCTTCCGGGCAGAGGTCCGGGAAAATACAGAGATCCTGAAGTCTGTGATCTGTGCCGGATACCGGCCTGTGATCGCCCATCCGGAGCGTTATGAATGTGTGCAGCTGGATCCCCGCTGCATCAATACATGGCATGAAATGGGCTGCCTGCTTCAGGTAAACCGGGGCAGTCTGCTGGGCCGCTTCGGCAGTGCCGCCCGGGATATGGCATTTGCTCTGGTGGACAGGGGATTTGCGGCAGTGGTGGCAAGCGATGCCCATTCTCCGCGGATGCGCACGCCCTGGCTGCAGGATGTATACGGGATGCTGGAGGAGGAATTCTCCCCGGCGGCGGCCCGGTACCTGCTGCGGCGCAACCCCAAAAGCATTATTAAGAATGAAGACATTCCATTCGTGAAACCGGAATGGTTTTGATAAAGAGGCGAAGCAAACATGAAGAAAAGAACTTGGATATTCCTTGCGCTGATCTGTCTGTGCCTGGTGGTATTTTTCTGCTACCGGACAGTGAAGCGGATGCGTGCGGATACTGTAGCTCCGCAAATTCATATAAGCTCCGATGAGCTGCAGCTTTCTGTGCAGGCATCCGATGATGAACTGCTGCAGGGGGTTACCGCAAAGGACAATAAAGACGGCGATGTTACGGGGTCCGTGGTGGTGGAGAGTATCCGGCTGACAGATCCTGACGGTACTGCCAATGTTACCTATGCTGCCTTTGACCGTGCCGGAAATGTGACAAAAGCCAGCCGGCAGGTGAAGTATACCGATTATGAGAGCCCCCGGTTTTCGCTGGAGGCACCACTGGTGTTTGCCCAGAATTCTTCGGTGGATGTTTTGAGCCTTATCCGTGCCACGGATCTTTTGGATGGCGATATCACCCGCAGGATCCGGGCTACCTCGCTGACGGAGAATGCGATCAACTCCCTGGGAACCCATGATGTGGAATGCCGAATCACCAATTCCCTGGGGGATACGGTGGAGCTGATCCTGCCGGTGGAGGTATATCCTACCGGAACCTATCAGGCATCTCTGAAGCTTACGGATTATCTGATCTACCTGCCTGCGGGGGCTGATTTCGACCCCAGAGACTATTTGGACAGCTTTACGATGGGCGGAGAAGATACCTCTTTGAAATACGGCATTCCCCAAACGCTGTCCCTGCGGACTGCGGGAACCGTGAATACCAAGACTCCCGGCGTTTACAGCATTGGCTATACAGTCACCTATAAAGCGGATAGCGCCGGCGGCCGCGAGGAAGGCCGGACATACAGTGGCTATTCCAAGCTGATCGTCGTTGTGGAGGAATAAGGCCTATGGAAAACAGGAAAGAAAAGTACGCAGGAGGATTCCTGCCCTTTCACCCCGTTGTGCTGCTTCGGGATGTGGCAAAGCGCTGGCTGCTGATCCTTTTGGCAGTGCTGACAGTGGGCGTTGCATCCTATATCTATACGGATATGACCTATACGCCGGTCTATCAGACAACCACCACCTATGTGGTCACCACCCACAGCGCTACCTCAACGGTATACAGCAATCTGTCTTCCGCATCCAGCCTTGCAGCGGTGTTTTCCGATCTGCTGAACAGCTCTGTTATGCGCAAGGCGATCCTGCAGCAGATCGGCTCCCAATCCTTTGGCGGGACTATCAAGGCTGTGGTGATCCCCGAGACCAATCTTCTGACGGTGACGGTTACCGACTCTGATCCCCGGACAGCGTTTGCGGTGTCCCGGGCCATCATCGACCATCACGAGATCGTGACCTATCAGGTGCTGGACAGCATTGCGCTGGAGGTTCTGCAGAGCCCCAAGGTACCGGTCGCGCCGGTCAATCACGCAGACGCATCCGGTCAGATGAAGCGGATGATGCTTTATGCAGCCGTGGCGGCAGTGGTGCTGGTGGCGGCGATCTCCTACTCACGCAATACTGTCCGCAGCGGCAAGGAAGCCAAAGCGAAGCTGGACTGCAATTTTCTGGGGGAAATTCCCCATGAAAATAAATACAAGACCCTTCTATCCCGCATTCAGCACCGGAAGACCAGTGTTCTGATCACCAATCCTGTGACGAGCTTCCGGTTTGTGGAGACTGTCCGCAAGCTGCGCCGCCGGGTAGAGCAGCGTATGCACGGCGAAAAGGTGCTGATGGTGACAAGCCTTTTGGAAAATGAGGGCAAGTCCACCATCGCGGTGAATCTTGCGCTGGCTATGGCACAGAAGCACAGCCGGGTCCTTTTGATCGATTGCGACCTGCGCAAACCTGCCTGCCATGCGCTTTTGGAGCAGAAAAACATTCCCTTTGGTATTCGGGATGTGCTGTCCGGCCGGGCAAGCGCCGGTGATGCCATCATTCAGGACAGAAAGAGCAACCTGTACCTGCTTTTGGAAAAGAGCGGCAGTTCCAATTCCGGTGATTTTGTGGCTTCCTCTGCCATGGCAGAGCTGCTGGAATGGGCCAGAAAGGAATTTGACTTCGTGGTTCTGGATCTTCCTCCCATGGCGGAGGTTTCGGATGCGGAGAGTATTACCGCCCTTGCCGATGCCAGCCTGCTGGTGGTTCGGCAGAATACCGCCCATGCCGGAGCGTTAAACAAGGCTGTGGAGACCCTGTTTAACGGCAAGGCCAAGCTGCTGGGCTGCGTTCTGAACGATGTGGATTCTGTAGCCGTCACAGCCGGAAGAGCCTATGGCCATGGTTACGGAAAGTATGGCCGTTACGGCCATTACGGTGCTTACGACACTGATAATTAAGGAAAGGTTACTGTTATGGAATTTGAAGAAAAAGAAGAACAGAAACTGGACCTGTTTGTGCTGCTGGACGGTTTTCTGAAGGAAGCAAGGCGCAAGATCCTGCTTCTGCTGATCCTGGCTCTGCTGGGAGGTGGATTTATGGCGGTGCGCCAGTATAGATCCTATTATCCCCGGTACACGGCCTATGCATCCTTTACGGTTCGGGTGGCAAATCCCCTGTATTCCAGCGTCACCAGCTACAACGCCAAGACCGCGGAGCAGATGGCAAAGACCTTCCCCTACATTCTTACCAGCGGTGTGCTGCAGGAGCGGGTGAAGTCGCATTTGGGCATCGCTTATATGCCCCCTGTTTCCGTGACCACCAGTGCCGGCTCCAATATTTTAACGGTGAAGGTCACGGATTCCGATGGGCAGAGGGCTTATGATGTGCTCAATGCCGTCATAACCTATTATCCGGAGATCGCGGAATTTGTGGTTGGCTCGACGGTGCTGGTGCTGCTGGACGAAAGCGGTGTGCCAACACAGCCTGTCAATGCGCTGGATCTGAAGGGTCCGGCGGTCAAGGGCGTGATTCTGGGCGTGCTGGTATGGGTGGCGATCCTTGCGCTGATCGTCCTTTCCCGGAATACGGTCCACAATGAAGAAGAACTGAAAAAACTTCTCAATACTCCCTGTCTCGGGCAGATTCCTTCTGTAAAAATGCCCCGAAACACTGCCTGCCCTGTAGCCGGTAAGAGCGGAGGTCATACTGGCCTTTCCGAAGCCATTCGTCTGCTGCGGCTGCGCGTAGAGAAGTATATGGAGGCCCAGAAAAGTAAGGTTTTGCTGATCTCCAGCGCGGTTCCCGGTGAGGGAAAGACCACGGTCTCTGTGAATCTGGCGATCTCTTTGGCGAGAAAGGGAAAGCGGGTCGTGCTCATCGACTGCGATATGCGAAACCCCTCTGTGGCAAAGGCGCTGCAGCTGCCGGAGCAGAATGCCCTTTCGGACTATCTGCAGGGAAAAGCAAAGGTCCGGGATATCGTTACCCAGACCCAGATCGATAACTTGTTTGTAATTGCCGGCGGCAGCAGTGTCAAGACCAATTCCGCAGAGCTGCTTTCTCAGGAGCGGACATTCCGGCTGATCCAGGCGGCAAGAAATCTGTTTGACTATGTGATCCTGGATACGCCTCCCTGTTCTCTTCTGACGGACGCTTCGGAGCTTGCCGAGCTGGCTGACTGCAGCCTGATGGTGATCCGCCAGGACTTTGCCTCCAAGGAACAGATCGTGGACGGAATGCAGCGTTTGGGCGATGGCAATCTGCCCGTCATCGGCTGCGCTCTGAACGATGTGCGCAGAGGCTTTTCCTCTGGATATGGTTATGGTTACGGCTATGGCTACGGACACGGTTATGGCTATGGCTACGGAGAGAAGAAACAATAAGCACTTCGGGAATGTCTCCTGTGAGCGGACAGCGGATCACGGCTGATGCCTGTCCGGGGAGAAAAGCGGAAAAGAGAGAAAACAGAGGAGAATACAGGCAATATGCAGATTGCAGCCAGCCGCGAAAAAAAGGCGGCATACAAGGGAATATATAACCGCTTTGTAAAGCGGGGACTGGATATCTGTGTTTCCGGCGCAGCAATTTTGATCCTGTGGCCCTTTTATCTGATCATCGGTGTGCTGATCGCTGCCGAGGATGGCCTGCCGGTATTGTACCGGGCAGAGCGGGGCGGTTACCGGGGGCGCAGCTTCCGGATCTGCAAGTTCCGGACGATGGTTAAAAATGCGGATCAGATCGGAGGAGGCACCACATCCCTCCATGACCCCCGGATCACAAAGGTGGGCAATTTCCTCCGGAAAACGAAATTGGACGAGATTCCCCAGCTTTTCCAGGTGTTCTCGGGGAAGATGAGCCTTGTGGGGCCCAGACCGGAGCTTATGCAGTATGTAGCGCAGTATTCCGGTGAGGAGCTGGATATTCTGCAGGTTCGCCCCGGCATTACGGACTACAGCTCGGTGGAGTTTATCAATCTGGATGAGATCGTTGGTGATCAAAATGCCGACGAGATGTATGAAAAGTACGTCCTGAAAAAGAAGAACGCCCTTCGGGTCCGGTATGCGCAGACAGTATCGCTGAAAACGGATACATACATTCTGTTTAAAACGGTGGCGGCAGTGCTCCAAAAAGCGGTTGGTTTTATTTTAAAGAAAGAACACAGATAAGATGGAGTATGTTACATTAAAAAATTCAGACCTCCGGGTCTCCAGACTGTGCATGGGAGGCTGTCCTATGGGTGGCTACGGCTGGGGGCAGGTAGCGGAGAACGAATTGGTGGATGCGGTGAACGCGGCTTTAGATCAGGGGATCAATTTCTTTGACACGGCAGATACCTATGGTCTGGGGCAGTCCGAGCGTACATTGGGAAAGGCGCTGGGAAGCCGCCGCAAGGATGCGGTCATTGCCACAAAGTTTGGCGTCCGGGTGGAAAACGGCAGGACTTTCTATGATAATTCTTCCCGGTGGATCCGGCAGGCTTGCGAAGGCAGCCTGACGCGTTTGGGTACCGATCATATTGATCTGTATCAGGTCCACTACCGGGACGGCGTGACCCCCATTGCCGAAGTGGTGGATACATTGGAGCAGCTGCGCTGCGAGGGTAAGATCCGGTATTTTGGCCTGTCCAATCTGCGCAGCGGAGATATTCCGCAGCTGGAGAGCTGCAAGGGAAAGTTTTTGTCCTTTCAGAATCAGTATTCTCTGGCCTGCCGGGATTTTGAGCAGGATATTTTGGAGTTATCCCAAAAACTGGATATGACCCCTATGACCTGGGGCAGTCTGGGACAGGGAATATTGACCGGAAAATACGACGAGAATGTGACCTTTGGCAGCGACGACCGCCGGTCAAGGGCAGTATATGTGAATTTCTATGGCGAAAAGCTGCTGAAAAACTTAAAGATCGTGGAATGTCTGCGCAGCATTGCGGCAGCCCATGAGATCCCTGTCAGTGCGGCAGCCGTGCGGTTTATTTTGGACTACCTTCCGGGCAGCGTGGTGCTCTGCGGAGCAAAACGCCCGGCGCAGATCCTGGAGACAGCGGAAACCCTTAATAGGAAGCTGGATCCTGCCGAGATTGCGCAGCTTGATGAGATCTCCCGGTAAAAATTTAGAAAAAGAGATGTGATTGACCATGACAAGTGAACAATTGGCATGGCGGATCTGCCGCCATAATGTGGAAATGACCCATGTATCCGGCGGCAGCCATATTGGCGCAGTGCTGTCCGTTGCGGATATTATGGCGGTGCTGTATGCAGATGTTCTTCACTATCGCCCGGAACAGCCCAAATGGGAGGGGCGCGATCGGTTTATTCTCAGCAAGGGACACGCAGGCGCGGCGCTGTACGCGGCTCTGGCAGAATGCGGCTTCTTTCCTCTGGAGGAGCTTATGACCTATTACCGGAATGACAGCCGTCTTTCCGGCCATGTGTCCCATGCGGTACCCGGTGTGGATCTGTCCACCGGCTCTTTGGGGCATGGTTTGGGTGTGGCTGCGGGCATGGCCGTTGCAGCCAAGCAGGACGGAAAGACCCACCGGGTCTTTGCCGTGCTGGGAGACGGAGAATGCAATGAAGGCTCTGTCTGGGAAGCGGCTCAGGTGGCTGTGAATTTTGGCCTTGACAATCTGGTTGCCATTGTGGATCACAACCATATGCAGAGTTTGGACTACTGTGACCGGACGATGTACAGCGGCCCCATGGCGGATAAATGGCGCGGCTTCGGCTGGAATGTTGTTGAACTGAACGGTCATGATCACGATGCTCTTCGCGCGGCTCTGAGTCCGAACAACAGCGGCTTGCCTACGGTGATCGTTGCCCACACGGTAAAGGGCAACCGGATCCCCTTTATGGAAAAGGACATCCTGTGGCATTACCGGTTCCCCCACGACGGCTGGGAATATGACTGCGCGGTAACGGCGCTGCATGCGTGCAAGCCTGCGGGGGTGGAAGATCCCTATACTCCCGATGGCATCGCGGAGCCTGTGCTTCCCGGTCCCGACGCGGACACCAAATGGGACCATACCATGAGCCAGACCTATCATCCTACATGGTTCCGGCTGCAGGAGGTAGAAAAATGAGAGACAGTTTTGTACGGGCTCTGCTGGAGCTGGCAAAAGAGGATCCCAACATTGAGCTGGTGACCGGTGATCTGGGTTTCGGTGTACTGCGGCCCTTCTGGGAGGCCCTTCCGGATCAGTTTATCAATGCCGGTATCGCTGAGCAGAATATGACCGCCATGGCGGCAGGAATGGCGCTGGAGGGGAAGACGGTATTTGTCTACTCCATCGGCAATTTCCCCACCATGCGGTGCCTTGAGCAGATCCGCAATGACTGTGCCTACCATGGAGCCAATGTCAAGATCGTGTGCGTTGGCGGCGGCTTCGTCTATGGCGCGCTGGGCATGAGCCATCACGCCACAGAGGATATGGCAGTCATGCGGAGCCTTCCCGGTGTGACGGTGTTCTCTCCGGCGGATAAGATGGAGTCGGCGGAGGTGGCAAGAGCTGCCGTTCGTCAGCCCGGAACCTGCTATATCCGGCTGGGCCGGGGCGGTGAGCCGGTTGTCCGGGAGAGAATTGAGCATTTTGAGGTGGGAAAGGCTATCCCCGTCCAAAAGGGCAGCCGGGTGGCGATCTTCTCCACCGGCGATATTTATAAGGAAGTTGCTCTGGCAGTTCAGATGCTTACCCGGGAGGGGATCGAGCCTACCGTATATACATTCCCCACGGTGGCACCTGTGGATGCGGAAACGGTGCTTGCCTGTGCCCGGGAACATGAGCTGATCGTTACCTGCGAGGAGCATAATATCCAGGGCGGTCTGGGAACGGCAGTTGCGGAGGTGCTGGCAGAGCAGTCCGGTAAGGCACGGCTGCTGCGCATCGGTATGGAGAATGCCTATTGCTCTGTGGTGGGAACCCAGGAGCACCTGCGGAAGATCTACGGTATGAACGGTGAACAGATCGCTCGCCGGATCAAAGAGGAATTGGTATGAAAAAGCTTCTGATCACCTCCACGGATTTGATGATGATCCAGTTCCTGGTACCCCATGTCCGCTATCTTAGCCGGAATGGGTACGCCGTGGAGATCGCCTGCTCTGTGGTGGGTGACCGGCTGGAGGACGTGCGTAAGGCTTTGGAGGATGTTCCCTGTGTGATCCACACTGTCCGCCTGGAGCGCAGTCCCACAGCTATGAAAAACCTCTCCGGCTACCGGGATATGAAGCGGCTGCTGAAGGAAAATCGCTATGATGTCATCTGGACCAACGAGCCGGTGATGGGTGTCGCTACCCGTCTTGCTGCCAGAAAAGCAAGAAAAGCCGGAACCAAGGTGGTCTATATGTGCCACGGTTTCCATTTCTATAAGGGTGCAAGCAAGGCAAGCTGGCTGCTCTTCTACCCGGTGGAGCGGTTTATGTCCCGCTTCTGCGACATGATCGTAACCATCAATCATGAAGACGAAGCCCGGGCAAAGACTTTTCATTGCCCTCGTGTGGCGTACATCCACGGCATTGGCGTAAATACCGAGCGGCTTAATGGTCGCAATGAACAAATCGATATCCGGGCGGAACTGGGCCTTGCGAAAGAGGATTTTCTGGTGCTGTCTGTGGGCGAGCTGAACGAGAACAAGAATCAGCAGGTCATCATTCGGGCCATTGCGCAGCTGAATGATCCTGCGATTCATTACATCCTCTGCGGCAAAGGCGATAGGCGGCAATATCTAGAAACCCTTGCAATGGAACTGGGGGTACAGGACCGAGTCCACTTTCTGGGTTATCGAAAAGACGTTGTGGATATTTGCGCGCAAGCAGATGTTTTCGTCCATCCTGTAAGGAGAGAAGGCCTAGGCCTTGCACCGCTGGAAGCGATGTACTGCGGATTGCCTCTGGTGGCATCCAACACCCGGGGAATTCGGGACTATACGACGCAAGGCAAGTCTGGTTTTTTGTGCGGCAGTGAAGATGTTACAGGATATAAGGAGGCCATCCGCCAACTGAAAGAGAATCCTGCTCTGCGCAATGATTGCGGCCTATACAATAAAGAAGCGGTCAAGGCGTTCTTACTGGAGCAGGTAAATGAAGAAGTGCACCAGCTCTTTGAGGAGTTAAAATAAGATGATAAAGTATAGTGTCATTGTTCCTGTATACAACAGTGAAAAAACATTGACGAGATGTCTGAGTAGCTTGACTGCAAAGAACCGGGAAGATGTGCAGATCATCGTGGTCAATGACGGCTCCACGGATTCCAGTGATGCGATCATCCGGGAGTTTGCTGTCCGTTATCCGCAGATTTTCTATATCTGCCAGAAAAATGCGGGTGTATCCCAGGCAAGAAATGCTGGTCTGGATGCTGCACAGGGGACCTATATCACCTTTGTGGATAGTGATGACTATGTCCGAGAGGATTATTTTCGAATTTTGGATCAGACTGAAGATTGTGATCTGTTGGTATTTTGTCACCATGTTTTGGGGGCGGACGACGGACATCTTCCGACTCTGTTCTCGGAACTTGAAACGTGCAAAGATCAGCAGCGTCTTGAATTGCTGCTGAGTAGCCGACGGATCATGTCACCTTGGGATAAGCGTTTTCGCCGCAGCATTATTGAGGTAAATCATCTTCGTTTCCTGAACGGAATGCATATAGGTGAGGATTTTAACTTTTGTATGGCGTATGCGGTAGAATGCGATGAAATACGAGTTGAGCCTGAGCAGATTATATACAATGATGTAACAGGAGAAGATTCCCTATCCCGCAAGTATCGTCCTCTTCTTGATTTACAGATAATAAATGTTTTTACCCATGTGGCGGACACTATCACAATCAGCGACAATTCCGAAAAAAAGAAACAAAAGCTATTGGCGATTGCGGATTATCTGTTTGTTAAAAATGTATTCTCTTGTATTTCTGAAGAATTTAAGCAGAAGAAGTTACGCTATCTAACAGATCGAAAGCAGATCGTGGAGATCTGCAACAATTTCCGTCAACCGATTTCTGACCAGTATGTCAATGTGATTCATCGGATGTTGAGATTGGCGCTTGCTTGGAAGCTTTATTACCCATTCTATCTGGTTTCTTATTGGGTCAGGGGAAGAAAATATCAGAGTCAAAAGACAACACAAAGGTGTAGAGCATAAACTTATTGGTGTTAGGTAAATATTTCTGTGGTTTACAGATACAGAAAGGGAAATTGAGATGGAAAAAACCAAGGGCTTTGTAACTATTGCTACTGGCGGTGATAATTACTACAAAATGGCTGCGGATTTGTTAAATTCTTATCGTGTGCGAGGGAAGGGTAAGTATCCCTTTGCAATAATCTGTGACCATGAAAACGAGTACGCTGCATTGTTTGATGATGTGGTTCTGGTAAATGAATTCCATAGATCAACGGTAGATAAGCTGTTGATACGTTACTCCCCTTATCAAGAGACACTCTTTATGGATGCAGATATTCTTATTCTGGACAATATCGATGATTTGTGGGACGTGTTCCAGGATGCAGATGATGTTTCTGCGTTTGGCTGTGTCTTACCTCTGGATTCACAGGCAGGATGGTTTACTTATGAGGGAAGCGGAAAGTATAGAAACCAGATTAAATTTCTTCTCTCTATGCATGGAGGTATCTATTTTTTTAGAAAAAACGCCCGTTCTGAGAAAGTTTTCGTAGATGCAATAAGTGTTATGGCTGATTACGCAACTATAGATTTCAAATACTTTGACTCTCCCCAGGATGAACACTTGATGGCTATGTCTATGGTAATTAATGGATGCAAACCCTGCGAAAAAAGTTATCCCATGATCTTTTTACCCGCCTGCGATAAGAAGATTACAGTTGACGTATCAGGCAATATATATGAAGATAATAGTTGCAGCAATGCCAAATTTATTCATTTCTCAAGTCCGAGAACAAAAGGCTTCCTTTACAATTACCTGAATGAGATTAACTATCAGCAGGAAGAATGGAGAACTCGGACGAACTATCTAAGAATTAAATCACGGTACGCAATGGCAGATACAAAGTTTACTCTTTACCACAATGCGGGAGATATTCTGCGTTGCTGCGGTTTCGCTTCAGTTGCCGAGTGGCTGAAAAAACATCTGCATTGAACTTAGAGTACATTGGAAGGTAATGGTACAGAGCAAGAATATATACGTATTGGTGCTGTGTTCAGTAAGGGAGAAATGCAAAAATGAAATACATCCTTCAGATAGCAGCAAAGCTCTATATCGGCGGCGCGGAAAAAGTGGCCCGGGATATTGCGTTGTGTGCTGACCCGGAGAAATACGAGTTTCACTATGTAGTTTTCGGAGATGAAGTTGGTGTCTATGAGCGTCAGCTTCTGGAGAAAGGCTGTAAGGTGTTTCATCTGGCAGCGCCTTCTGACAGTTATCATAATTACATAAAGGCTTTGATGGCACTGATGAAACAGAATCACTACCATGCAGTCCATGTCCATACCATGTTCAGTTCCGGTTGGGTGATGCTGGCGGCAAAGCTTTCCGGTGTTCCTGTTCGGGTGAGCCATGCCCACTCCGCTCTGCGGGATGGAAAAGGTTTTGTGAAGTCTATCTATGAAGCAATTATGCGGTTTCTGATCCTGTCCTGCTCCACAGACTTGGTGGCCTGCGGTGTGAAGGCCGGGCAGCGGCTCTATGGGCTTCGGGCTTACGAAATGCGCGGACAGCTGGTACTCAATGGCATCAATATTCCTGCTTTTGCCTACAGTGAAGACAGCAGAAGGGCGATCAGAGAGCGGCTAAATGCGAAAGATTATTATATTTTGGGCCATGCCGGACATCTGGCAGAAGTAAAAAACCAATCCTTTCTTTTGGACCTGATGCCTTTGGTGCTGAAAAGAAAGCCAAATGCGCTTCTGCTTCTTCTGGGAGAGGGAGAGGACCGGCCGATGTTGGAGCAGAAGATCCGGGATATGAAGCTTCAGGACCATGTAGTTATGACCGGAAATGTGACCAATGTGGCGGATTACTTAAGCGCTATGGATGTCTTTGTGTTTCCATCGCTGTATGAGGGGCTGCCACTGTCGATTCTGGAGGTTCAGGCCAACGGCCTGCCCTGTGTGATCTCTGACCGGGTGCCGGAGGATGTGTTTCTGACAGATTTGATCCATCCTTTGTCCTTGGAGGCTCCAAAGGAAGTGTGGATAGAGAAGATCATGTCTGCAAAGCGCAGCCAACCACTGGCATATAATGACCGCCTCAGAGGTTCGGACTACGCAGTGGAGACGGCTATGGGGAAGATTTACCGTATTTATGAAAAAGGAAGTCCAAATGCTTAAGATCTTATTTTTTATTGATAGCCTCTCAAACGGTGGCGCGGAGAAAGTTTTGCGGACGCTGGTCAACAATATGGACCAACGCAAGTTCAGTGTTACCGTGCAGACTTTGGAGAAAGTGGATCCGCAAGAATACCTTATTCCGGGGATCCGGTATAAAGCGGTCAACCGCTGTAAAACGGTGTGGGGGAAAAAACTTTTTCACCTTTGGATCCGCATTTGCGCGGAACTGAAATGGCTGTATCCGCTGTATATCAAAGATGACTATGATATCGAGGTGGCTTATCTGGAATGCGGGCCCACGAAGATCCTGGCGGGTTCTACCAATGAAAAAGCGCGGAAGCTTGCCTGGGTCCACTGCGATCTTACGAAAAAAGAGGGGATCGCGGCCCAGACGGAAAAATTGAAAAAGTATTACAGCACCTATGATAAGGTCATCTGTGTTTCCGAGAGCGTCAAAGACAGCTTTATTCAGCTGTTTGGGGACAAGCCGGAAGCGGTGGTTTTGTATAATGTCAACGATGAAGAAGATATCCAGAAGAAGGCCCAAGCATTTGCTGTGCTAAAAGAAGACATGCCAGTCATGGTTGCCGTGGGCCGTTTGGCAGAGGAAAAGGGATTTGACCGTCTGATAAATGCCTGTTCCATGCTGAAACAGGATGGTTACAGATTTCAACTGCAGATATTGGGCGAGGGTCCGGACCGCCGGAGCCTGGAAAAAATGATTCGGTTAAACAATTTGGAGGATCGAGTTCAGCTGATGGGCTTTCAGACAAACCCGTACCCGTACATGCAAGCAGCGGATTTGATAGTATGTTCCTCCCGGTATGAAGGCTTCAGCACCGTGGTTACAGAAGCGCTGATTTTGGGGAAACCTGTTGTCACTACGCCCTGCTCCGGCATGGACGAGTTGCTGGGAGACAATGAGTTTGGTCTGATTGCGGAGGATAGCGTGGAAGGCATTTATCTGGGCATGAGTCAGATGCTGGGAAATGCCGAACTCCGGGTACAGTATGCCCAAAAGGCCGCGATTCGTGGCAAAAACTTTTCTAAAGAGAAGCTAGTGAAGCAAACCGAGCAATTCTTTGAAGATTTGCTGAAATGAGTACGAAAGTAAGGAGGCTGCAATGGGAAATATACCTTATATACTGATGGTTGCGGCCATCCTGCTGTTTGGTGCAATCATGCCCCAGAAGGGACCGAAACGCATCCGGTACATTGTTCTGATGACAGTTCTGCATACGTGCCTCTGCGGTTTTCGCTCCCAGTGGCTGACCGGCGATCTGCATAAATACTACTGGACCTACTTTGATTGCGGCAGTTATGATTGGTTCAGCCCAGAGCTGTGGGCAGAAGGCCGGAATTTTGGATTTTATTATTTCAACAAAATCATTTATACGATATTCGGAGATGAGCAGCAGGCACTGCTGTTTATGATCGCCTTGATCGTTCATGTGGCTCTGGCTGTGGTGGTTTATCGGTATTCGCCTGCGCCCTGGTTCAGCTACCTGGTCTGGAATTGCATGTGCTTGTATCTGTTCGGATTCAGTGCCATTAAGCAGGCACTGGCCATGGCTTTTGTGATGCTATCCTTCATCGGCATCGCAGAGAGACGCGTCGGATTTTATCTGTCTATGATGGCAATTGCGGGTGCGATCCATATGCCGGCGCTGGTGTTCCTGCCTGCTTACTGGCTGTGTGGCATAAAGGTCAACTCTGGCATAGTGGTGCTGTATGTGGTCCTTGGTATTTTGATCTATGTGTTTAAGGAGCAGTTTGTCCAGTTTATTCGCAGCTTCTATTATGAAGATGATGAAATCATGACCTTCTCCGGTGAGATCGGAAACCGGATGATCATGATTTTGGGCTTTACCTTGTTTGGTATGTTTTTCCGTGGTTTCCGTGACTCGGTATTTGCTAATTTGTTCCACATTATGGCGATTGCATCCATCTTGCAGTTATTGGCGGGCTTCGATAATATCTTTACTAGAATGACGGATTATTATTTCCAGATGTCGGTGCTGTATCTGCCCATGACGTTTTTCCAGAGAGAATATACCACAAGGCGCATAAATGGGATGTCCCCCATGTTTCCCTTTAACCGGCGTAGTATGAAAGTGATAGCTGCGGTAGTGGCGGTATTTATTCTGTGGTTCTATTGGACGTATAACATTAACATCACAATTGAGTATGAAGTGGACAATTATCTGAACTATCGTTCCATGTGGGATGTGATACAGTGAAAATCAGCATTATTATTCCGATTTACAATTGCAAAGAGTACCTTCCTGCCTGTGTGGATAGCATCCGCGCTGTGGGGGTGGAAGACTATGAGATCCTGCTGATCGATGACGGCTCTACCGATGGCTCCGGCGCGCTTTGCGACGATCTGGCCGCACAATATTCGGAGATACGGGTGATCCATCAGCCTAATTCCGGGGCATCCGCTGCCAGAAACCGGGGTATTCGGGAGGCAGTGGGAGAGAATGTCCTCTTTTTGGATGCCGATGACAGCATTGATCCGGAAGCTCTGGGCGCAGTTTTGGCAGACCCTCGCAGTGATCAGGCGGACCTTGTGATCTTCGGACTGACCTTTGATTATTACCATCACGGAAGCTGCTACCGCAGGGATCCACTGTATTTTGAGACAGAGGGTATTTTGACGAAAACGGATTGGTGCGCAGCCTTTGAAGAACTGTTTTTACGCAATTCCCTCAGCCCAGTGTGGAACAAGGTGTATAAGCGGGACATCCTGCTGCGCCATAGGCTTGAATTGAATGAAAAAATGTTCCTTTACGAGGATTTTGAATTTGTGTTGCGGTATATGCAGCATTGCGGGAAGATCATAAACATACCCAAAGCAATTTACCACTACCGTCAGACTGAGGACGAGGGAAATGCCGGACGGCGCTTGAGGCGGATCGAGAGTATCCCGGTGTTTTTAAAGCACATTGAGGAAGATTTGGAAGGGCTGAAAACTGTCCCTGCGGAGCAGAAAAACAATGTACTCCTGACGCTGCACCAAGGCTTAGCCCGGGGGAAGATCGCAGTATCCGATCTTGCCGGGACCCGCAGGATCTGCCGGGAGTATGCCCAGTGGTACCGGAATAGAAAAATGACGGTGGGGCAAAACGAGTTCCATCAGCAGCTGACGGAGGGGAAAGCAGTTTCTCTTTTGCTGCAAAGTAAGAAAACGGCACTTCGCCATAAAATCGCTGTGCGGGTGAAGAGTTTCCTGTTAAAGCTTAGAGAAACTGGGTAAGGAGTAGATTAATGACTACGACAATCAGGAAAACAGAACGTGAATATGGATTGGATCTGCTTCGCAGTCTGAGCATGGTGTTTGTGATTGTGCTGCATTTGATCGGCCATGGCGGTCTGGGAGAGATGTTCCGTGGCGGTTCCGCCGCGGGCATTTTGGTGAGCTTGGTCAATTTCGCTGCATATCCGGCAGTGGACTGTTTTGTCGTGCTCAGTGGATATCTCCTGTGTGAACGGCAGTTCCGTGTGGAGCGGATTGTAAAAGCGTGGCTTCCGGCCGTGTTCTGGTCTGCGGTGATTCAGTGCATATTTTTTCTGAAGAATCCCGACAGCATCTCCACGGGAACGGTAGTATATATGTTCCTGCCGTTACTGAACGGAAGATACTGGTTTCTCAACGCATATATTGTCATGATGCTCCTGAGCCCGGCACTGAACCGGATCCTGCGGGATATGTCCAAATGGCAGCTGCGGGGAATCCTTCTGTCCTGCGTGCTGATTTTCTGTGTGGCGCCGATCTTTGCTTTGGGTTCGGATGTGTTTAAAACTCAGAACGGCTATGGATTCGCCTGGTTTCTGGCACTGTATCTCTGGGGCGGCTATATCCGGCTGTACACCCCAAAACTCAAACGAAAGCAAAGCTGCTGTGCGCTGCTGAGTTATGCAGGTTTTGTAGTGGGGCAGCTTCTGTGGGTTTGGCTTACCGGGATGCTCAACGACAGAGTTGCACTTGCCGGTGAGCTTTCCGGACTGTTCCTTCGGTATACATCGATTCCCGTGTTCGGATCGGCACTATGTCTGCTGCACTATTTCCGATCGGAACGTTTTTCCGAGCCTGGACGTCTGGCTGATGTTTTCGGCAGACTGTCTGACCTGGTTTTTGCGGTGTATCTGATACACGACCATCCCTTGATCCGCGAAACTGTGATTCAGAATGTGTTTCGTGGAATGAAGGATACGGCGTGGTATCTGACGCTGCTCTGGGCGGCGGGGATGGTATGTCTGATTTTCTTGTTCTGTGTTGCGGCGGAGTGGCTTCGGGTGAAGCTCTTTCGTGTCCTGCGGCTGGATGCGGCGGCAGAGAATCTGTGCTGGAAATTGACAGACCAGCTTACATTACTTTTGAAAAGGTGAAGTATGGAGATTGATATTGTAATCCTCTGGGTGGACGGCAGCGATCCTGCCTGGCTGGCGCAGAAAAGAGAATACCTTCCTCCTGCCGAGGCGGACAGCGACTCTGTCAACCGCTACCGGGACTGGGGGCTGCTGCCTTACTGGTTCCGGGCCATTGAGTCCTATGCTCCTTGGGTGCGGACAGTGCACTTTGTCACTTGGGGCCATGTTCCGGCATTCCTGAACCTTGATGCCCCGAAACTCCATGTGGTGAAGCACACGGATTTCATCCCGGCGGAGTATCTGCCCACTTTCAGTTCCCATGCTATCGAGATGAATATCCACCGGATCCCGGGACTTGCTGAGCACTTTATTTACTTCAATGATGATATATTCCTCCTGCGTCCTATGGAGCCTACGGATTTCTTCCGGAACGGACTGCCCTGCACTTACGGCCGGGAAGTTCCATGGACATTTTCCGGTGAAGTGGGAATCTGGTCCCATGCCGCTGCCAATGACTTGGGCGTCATCAATGCCCATTTCTCCAAGAAGGAAGCCATCCGCCATCACAGGGACAAGTTCTACAGCAAATGCTACGGTTGGAAAAATAATTTGCGTACCTTCATGCTGAACACCTTCTTCCCGGATTACTTCACGGGATTCCAGAATCTCCACGCTCCGGTGGCATACCGAAAGAGAACCTTTCAGGAGGTCTGGGCGGCGGAGCCGGAGCTGTTGGACAGTACCTGCCGGAACCGGTTCCGCAATGCGGGGGATGTGAATCAGTGGGTCTGCCTCTGGTGGCAGGTGGCAAGCGGTAATTTTGTGCCCGGTGTGGTGGATAATGTGGTGACCAGCGCTACCGCTGGCAATTTGGAAGCCATGTGCGGTATCATTGAACACCAGACCCACGACTTTGTATGCATTAATGACCCCGAAGGAGATGTGGACGTGGAGGCGCTGTCCCAGCGACTAAAGCAGGCATTTGAGAATGTTCTGCATGAAAAGAGTGGTTTTGAGATTTGATATGAAAAAGAAGATTATTTTTGTCGCGCAGGCTCTGTGGCTTGGCGGAATTGAGACTGCGCTGATCAATCTCTTGAATCATCTGGATTACGACAGATTTGAAGTTACCTGTCTGATCACGGAGGATTACCAGGCGATGGCCGGGCAGATTACGGAGAAATGCCGCCTTCTGGTGGCGGACCGAAGGCATACTGTGTCCTTTCCCAAACCCTACCGGCATGCACGTCTGGCAGACTTGCTGGAAGAACCTCAGAATGCTTCGTCGCTGCGCAAGCTGGCGTGGCGGGGCATCCGCCTGACCTGCCGCGGCCCGGAAATGCGCCTGTATGCTGCCTATATCCGGAAGCAACTGTCCGGTGAGCACTTTGATACCTGCGTGATTTACAGCGACAGGATGGCGGAAATTGCCGTCCGGGCTGTCAGTGCAGACCGCTTTTTGATGTTCTACCACAATGCGGACATCGGAAAGGCCTACCACGATACATACGGATACCGCAGAAGTGAGAAGATCATTGCGGTATCCCAGTCTCAATGTGAAAAACTCAAGCAACTTCGCCCTGCTTTTGCAAATAAAATGATTGCCATTCCCAATTATGTGGATGTGGATTCCGTCCTGCGCAGAGCGCAGCAGCCTGTGGAACAGCCCCTATTCCCACATGACGGTATTCACTTGGTTTCCTGTGGCAGGCTGGCATATCAGAAAGGTTTTGACATTGCCATTGAGGCCTGCGCAACGATTGTAAACAGTGGTTTCGAGAACCTGCACTGGTATATTCTGGGCGTAGGTCCACTGAAAACGGAACTGGAAAGACTGGCAAAGGAATATGGTGTCCAGGAGCATTTTCACCTGATAGGCTCCCGGAATAATCCCTTCCCCTATATGACGGAAGCGGATCTTTACGTCCAGCCCAGCCGGTCAGAGGGTTACTCGCTCTCTATTTTGGAGGCTCGGGTATTGGCCTGCCCCACCGTGGCAACCTACGGTGCTGCCGGGGAGCAGCTGGAAGATGGTATCAATGGAACGCTGTGTGATGCGGATGTTGGATCCCTGACTGAGGCAATTATGCGGCATTTACAGAATCCTGCGCTTTCGGAACAGTACCGACAGGCGTTGAAGCAGTTCAACTTTGACAAGACCAACCGGGATATCCTGAATAAAATCGAGGCACTTCTGTAACAGTGCGAAAGGAAAAACTATGGCAGATAAGTTTGCAACCGTGATCAAACCTCAGAGCGGGTGGTTTGATTTTAGCCTGAAAGAACTGGTCCGGTACCGGGATCTGATCTTTCTGTTTGTAAAACGTAACTTCACCGCTCACTATAAACAAACGATCCTGGGCCCCGTCTGGGCAATAATACAGCCCTTCCTGACTACGGTGATTTTTACCGTGGTGTTTGGCAACATGGCCGGTCTGGCACCGGACGGTGTCCCTTCGTTCCTGTTTTATCTGGCAGGTACGGTGGTATGGCAGTATTTTTCCGGCTGCCTGACTTTAACGGCCGGCACCTTTACTTCCAACGCCGCAATTCTTGGAAAGGTGTATTTTCCCCGGTTGGTTATGCCCGTTTCTACGGTTCTATCCCAGCTGATCTCCTTTGCAATCCAGATGCTGTTTTTCCTTGCCTTCTGGATTTACTATCTGATTGTTCCCTCTGGTGTTCATCCCAATGCATATATGCTGCTGTTTCCTCTGTTGATTATGCAGTTGGCGATGTTGAGCTTGGGGTGCGGCATCATCATTTCCGCTTGTACTACCAAGTACCGGGATCTGGCCATGCTGGTGGGATTTGGTACCCAACTGTGGATGTATGCAACTCCTGTGGCCTATGATATTTCCATTATCCCGGAGAAGTGGCTTTCTTTGTATATGTGCAACCCTGTTACGCCTGTGGTCATGACCATGCGTTACGCATTTCTGGGAATCGGAAGCTTTGATCTGCAGTCTTATCTGACCGGCTGGGTTACGACCTTGGTGCTGCTGTTTTTCGGCGTGATCCTGTTCAGCCGCGTGGAAAAAACCTTTATGGATACAGTGTGAGGATGCTATGAGCGAAACAATTATCAAAATCGAACATGTTTCCAAGGAATACCGCCTGGGCGCCATTGGCGGCACCACGCTGCGGGATGACCTGCAGCGCCTTGGCGCAAAGCTCAGGCATAAGGAAGACCCCACCAAACGGATCGGTGCAGCTTCCGGCGAAACGGGACAGAAATTTCTTGCCCTGGAGGATGTATCCTTCGAGGTGAGGAAAGGTGAAGCTGTTGGCATCATCGGACATAACGGCGCAGGTAAATCCACCCTGCTGAAGCTGCTGAGCCGGGTCACTGCCCCTACCAAGGGAACCATTTCCTATAATGGACGCATTGCCAGCATGTTGGAGGTCGGTACAGGCTTCCATCCGGAGCTGACTGGTCGGGAAAATGTCTATATGAACGGTGCGATCCTGGGTATGACCAAAGCGGAGATCGACAGTAAATTCGACCAGATCGTGGATTTTGCGGAAATGCGCAAATTTATCGACACCCCCGTCAAGCGTTACTCCAGCGGTATGTATGTGAAGCTGGCCTTTGCGGTTGCCGCACATCTAGAAAGTGAGATCCTGATTATGGACGAGGTGCTGGCCGTCGGCGATATGAAGTTCCAGCAGAAGTGCCTTGGTAGAATGGGCGATGCCGCAAACAACGAAGGTCGTACTGTTTTGTACGTCAGCCATAATATGAGCACTATCCGTCAGCTGTGCACCCGTTGCATCGTTCTGGATCATGGCCGGGTGATTTTCGACGGAGATGTGGAGCAGGCAATCAGTATTTATCAGGATACCGGAACCTATATGTCCGGCGTGGACTTTGATCTGACCGACAAGAAGATGAGCCATCTAGCAGACAAAAATGTAGCCAAGATGACCCGCGTGACCCTTCTGGATAAGGAAGCATCTGTCTACAAGACTGCTGAGCCTATTCGTTTCCGTATAAAAGTACGGGCAGACCGGGATATCCAGAATTTGCGGTTCCGTTTCGAGGTTCGTTACATCGATGATTCTTCTGTGGGTATCTCCCAGTGCCCCGAGCTGGGCGCTATGAAAGAGGGACAGGCCAAGGAATTTGAGATGACCTTTGATACCACTTACCTGACCCGGGGCCAATACAAGGTGTGCGCCGCCCTGTATGAAATGAGTGACTTCGGCGCATACGAGGATTACGATGCCATTTGGCCCTTCTTTGCGTTTGAAATCACAGAGGATACAGTGCTGAACTGGAGCCAAAAGTTGTGGGGACATGTGCAGTTCCCGGCCTTAGCCATGCAGGAAATTGGCTGCGATGTCTGATAAAATCGATTCTTGATGGAGATTTGATATGGAAAAGAAGAGAATACTGGTAGGCAGCCCTGTGCGGCAGAAGCATCAGATCCTGGAGCAGTTCCTGTTAGGCCTTGAGGAAGTGGACAAAACTGGCTTTGAGCTGTCTTACTATTTCGTGGATGATAATGTGGACGAACAATCCTCTGCACTGCTGGAACAGTTTGCCCGAAAGCATGATGTGCTGATCAAAAAAGGCAGTGAACTGACGGATCTGGATAGCTTCAGCAAATACGTCAGCGATGAGATCACGCACCTGTGGGATCCTACCACAATCCGGAAGGTTGCCTATTTCAAGGATTACATCATCGAGTACGCAGTGGAAAACAGATTCGACTATCTGTTCTTTGTAGACTCGGATATCGTGGTGGATAAGCACACCATCCGTCAGCTGGCTTCCCGAAACGTGGACATTATTTCCAACGTGTTCTGGACCCAGTGGAAACCCAACTGGGAGCTGGAGCCCCAGTGTTTCTGGATGCCTGCGCTGAATGTCCAGTCTGTAAAGCCCTTCGCCCCACCCATCAGCCGTGAAGAATCCAGGCAGCTTCAGCGGGATTTCTTTGCAAAAATGCGTATTCCCGGCATGTACAAGGTGGATGGTTTGGGTGCCTGCACCTTGATCTCCTGGAATGCACTGGCAAGGGGCGCTCGGTTCAGGGAAATACCCAACCTGGCCCTGCTGGGTGAGGACCGGCATTTCTGCGTCCGTGCCGGCGCTCTGGGCTTTACCCTGTATTTTGATACGGTTTATCCTGTATATCATATTTATCGGGAAGAGTACCTGAACCGGGTTGGGGAATTCAAGCGGGAAGGCTTCAAATACGATATGTGCCAGACCTATATCCCGGAACCACCCAACACCGAAACCCGTATGCAGCGGCTTGGCCGGGAGATTCATAAGGCTGCGGGCTACATTAACCGGAAAACCTTTGCTAAGCTCCGGGTGCGGAAGCAGCCTCGTCTGCGGTTCGTGAAAGAGCAGACCGGAAACACGGTGGTGCTGCTGATGGCAGTTCGGGAGGATAACAAAGCATATCTGGCCGATGCGCTGAGATCTGTTCAGGCTGCGGTTGACTTTGCGATCCTCGCGGATGCCACCGCCGATGGCCAGGCAGAGGCAATTTGCGCCGATATTCTAGGCAATGATCGCTGCAAGGTCGTTGCCGTAAAGGAACAGGACAACTGCTACGGTCTGCTGTGGCCCATGGCAGAGGACTGCGGAGCAAAGTGGATCCTGGCAATGGATGCCGATGAGGTTCTGCAGACCGGCGGCACTGAGGCAGCCCGCCACCTGGTCAATAACGTCTTTATTGATGCCTACAACTTCTGCCGGTACGATATGTGTTCCGCTGATGAATACCGCGCCGATAAAACCGAGAAGCGGCCCTATCTGATGCGGTACCAGAAGGATTATCCCTTCACATGGGGCGCATCGGATAAGCTGCCCGCGGAGGTATTCAAATTGGTGCATGCGAACATGAATCTGAAGGTTTGCAGTTATCGGAATGTCGGCACCAATCTGTTTGTGGATCCCTCTGTCCTGAAAGCCTTCAGTGACCTGCAGGATGAGATCTAATTTTGAAAGGGAAAGAATATGCCGAAAATTGCCGTGATTGTACCTGTCTATAAGGCGGAAGCGCATCTGGACCGCTGCGTTGACAGCATTCTTTCCCAGACATTTCCTCATTTCTGCCTAATATTGGTGGATGACGGATCCCCGGACAGGTGTCCGGAGATCTGTGATGAATACGCAGAACAGGATGCCAGAGTCCATGTGATCCACCAGAGCAATAGCGGCCCCTCTGCCGCCCGCAACCACGGAATCGACTGGGTGATGGAACACACGGACTGTTCTTACCTGGCTTTTGTTGACAGCGATGACTGCGTACATCCTTCGTTCCTACAGTTTCTTTACGAAGCGGTACAGACAACCGTAGCGAAAGCAGCCATGTGCGGCCATCGGTATATTGGTCTGCAAGAATCGCTGGGAATCGAAGAGGTCGGCACGTCCGGTTCTGTCCGGGTAATGGATGTGGAAGAACTGATGATCAAGCAGTCAGCCAACTTTAATTACCCTTGGGGCAAGCTGTTCCCCAGAGCCAGCTTTGCAGAGCTTCGCTACCCGGAGGATGTGTCGTTTGGTGAAGACAATCTGATCATTTATAAAGCATTGTTCGGCTGTGAAACGGTGGCATATCTCGACGAAAAGTTGTACTTCTATTTCTACAATGCCGAGGGAATCACCAAATCCCCCTGGAGCGAGCGCAGCCTGCAGGTGTTTCTGGGCATTGAGGCGCAGATGGAATACTATAAAGCCAATGGCTATGACCTGGCGTACAGGAAAGCAACGGAACTGTATATCCAGCAGTGCGCCTACCAGATCCACCGAATCTGGGAAAATAAAGCGGATATGGAAAAGAACTGCCACCACCTGAACGATCTGAAAGGCAGAATGCGCAGTATGCTGCGCCGGGGCGATGGCTATCGCCTGCGTGAAAATTTCTATTGGTATGAGGCGCTCTACCCTAAAACTGCGAAAGTTCAGTCTGTGGTGAAACGGATTCGCCGCAACCTGAAGGAGAACGGTCTTTTGGGAATCCTCCGAAAACTGACAGACAGAGTTCGAAAAAATGGTTGACCAAGGGAGTAACAGATGAACAAGAGAATCACATATCTCGATACGGCTAAGGGAATCCTGATCCTGCTGATGCTGATAGGGCATATCTGGAATGAAGGCTTTCTGCCCTTTGCGGCTGGAAAAGAGTGGGTTCGGAAGAGAAACATACAAGAGGGAGCAAGATGAAAAGAATAATGCTGGTCTTTGGAACAAGACCGGAAGCGATAAAAATGTGCCCCCTGGTCAACGAACTGAAAACCAGGGATAATGTTGAAACTATAGTCTGTGTCACTGGCCAGCACCGGCAGATGCTGGATCAGGTGCTGAATGCATTCCATGTGGTGCCTGACTATGACCTGTCCATCATGAAGCAGAAGCAGACCCTGTTTGATATTACCACCAGTATACTAAACGGCATCAAGAATGTTCTGGAAGAGGTCAAACCGGATGTGGTGCTGGTCCATGGTGATACCTCTACCACCTTTGTCACCGCGTTGACCTGCTTCTATCTCCAGATCCCGGTAGGCCATGTGGAGGCGGGCCTGCGGACCTACAATATCTATTCCCCCTATCCGGAGGAATTTAATCGGCAGGCAGTGGGCATTATCAGCCGGTTTAATTTTGCTCCTACGGAACTGTCCAGACAGAACCTACTCAAAGAGGGAAAGCGTCCTGAGAACATCTATGTTACCGGAAATACTGCCATCGACGCCCTGAAAACCACTGTCCGTGAGAACTATACCCATCCCGAACTGGAGTGGGCCAGGGACAGCCGACTGATTCTGATCACTGCTCACCGGCGGGAGAACCTGGGTGAGCCCATGAAGAATATGTTCCGGGCCATCCGCCGATGTCTGGACGAGCATCCCGATGTGAAGGCCATCTACCCCATCCACATGAATCCTGTGGTCCGGCAGACTGCCGATGAAATTCTTGGCGGTGAGGAACGAATCCGTATCATCGAGCCCCTGGAGGTTCTGGATTTTCACAATTTCCTGGCCCGCAGCTACATGATCCTGACAGATTCCGGCGGAATCCAGGAGGAGGCCCCCAGTTTGGGAAAACCTGTGCTGGTTATGCGTGATACTACCGAGCGTCCTGAGGGGATCGCTGCCGGTACCCTGAAGCTGGTGGGTACCGATGAGGAAGTCATTTATCAGAATTTTAAACTGCTGCTTGACGATGCGAATGCGTATGCAAAGATGAGCAGCGCCAGCAACCCCTATGGTGACGGGTTAGCCTGTAAGCGCATCGCAGATGTGCTTGTGCGGGTACAATCGAGCTAAAGTAACCTTAACCACTGAAGGAGAATAGCCATCTATGAGAAAATATGCATACGTATCGGTAATTACCAATTGGAAATACATGCGAGGTCTGTCTGTGATGCTCCGAACACTACACGATACAAATCCACAATATCCTGTTTTTCTGGTAGTCCCAGATAATAAGGAGCCGCTTTTTTATGATACAGTGGAACGAATGGGTGCGAAGATTATTAAGAAAGAACCGTTGTCCTTCGACACGAACAATAAAGTTCCATATTGGAATGAGACCATGTTTAAGCTCCATATTTTTTCTCTGACAGAATTCGACAAGCTTCTCTATTTGGATGCAGATATGATTATTCAAAAGAATATCGACCATCTTTTTGAGTGTCCGTCTTTAAGTGCGGTAGCTGCAGGTCAGAGCCAAAACCCAACTTGGACTAATATAAACTCTGGATTGTTGGTGTTTAAACCAGATTTGGCTACTTATAATAAGCTAATTGATGCTATTGAGCCTACAGTAAAAGAAAAGCAGGCCAAGGGTCAAGGATATGGTGACCAGGATGTTCTCTATCAGGTCTTTACTGACTGGAAAGATCAACCTGAATATCATCTTGATGAAAGATATAATGCGATGCTGTTCTGCTTGCAGGATATAGCGGCAGCATATCCTATCAAATCAATAGATGATATATATGTTCTGCATTATGTGGCTACTGATAAGATCTGGAATAATAATCTTGCAGAAGCGCTTTTTAATATAGCCAGAGATATTCGGTACAGAAAGAAATACAGCCTGCAGGCAAAGCTGAAGTATTATGGTATTCTTGCTAAGACATATCGATCTGCAAGCAGAGATGCTTTGCGCGCAATGAAGAAGGCTGCGAAGTAATAAATGCAAGTTGACAGCTTCGCCTAGCAGCACATCACAGATGTACAGGTATCTATGATACTGTACGAAGAATGGATGATGAATAATGTCTCAAATCAGTGTAATTGTCCCGGTTTATAAGGTGGAAGCCTACCTGGGTCAATGTATTGACAGCATTCTGGCCCAAACCTATACGGATTTTGAACTGATCCTGGTGGATGACGGCAGCCCTGACAACTGTGGCGCCATCTGCGATGAATATGCTGAAGAAGATCTGCGGATTCGCGTGCTCCACCAGAAGAATCAGGGAGCGGCGGCTGCAAGAAATCGAGGAGCTGCAATAGCAAAAAGTGAGTGGATCTTTTTTGTTGACAGTGACGATCTAATTCATCCTCAAACACTTGAACTTTTGTATGCAACAGTCAGGGAAAAGAATACGAAACTGGCTGTGTGCAGTTTGTCCGCGGCGGAAACATTGCCGGATACGTTCTTTTCTGAAGTTTATCCTGCACGAGAAGTCTGTGTTGTAGATGACGATTATCTTGAGCAGCTGTACTTTGATGGCGACTCCCGATACTGGATTGCTTGCTGCAAATTGATTTCAAAGGAACTCTTTGCGCAGTTTCCTATGCCTGAGGGACGAATTTTCGAGGATAATGCAGTTGCGTTCAGATGGTTGATTGAAGCAGGGGAAATCGGAAATGTGGATGCTGTGTTATATTTTTACCGTCAGCGACCTCAAAGCACTGTTAATACTGTGTTCAATCTAAAGAAACTGGATTGCTTGTGGGCACAGGAAACACAAATAGCCTTCTATAAAAATCACGACTTCCCCAAAATGTTGAACCATATTTGCAGGCTGCATTTTTTCTGTGGGCTTGATGCATATGAAAATGTGAAATATACACTAAAGGATAATGCGGAAGCGTGGAAACTAAAACTTAGACTTTATCGAAACTGGTGGCAGAACCGCCATCATATTTCGATAGGCAAGTTGCAACGGCTGAACAATCTTGGACGAATCTCGTTTATTTGCAAAGTTGTAAGAAAAGTGATTTCTGTTTTACATCATTGAAGTAGTTTTTGCAGTGCGCGATACCACCGAGCGTCCTGAGGGGATCGCTGCCGGTACCCTGAAGCTGGTGGGCACCGATGAGGAAGTCATTTATCAGAATTTTAAACTGCTGCTTGACGATGCGAATGCGTATGCAAAGATGAGCAGCGCCAGCAACCCCTATGGTGACGGATTAGCCTGTAAGCGCATCGCAGATGTGCTGGAGCAGATGTTGGCATAACAAGATTAGGGACCTGCGTTTTTTAAATGTTTTATTATCCTGGTTTACAATATCAAAAAATAATGCTATGAAAAAGAAAATCCTGATCATAATCCTTTCTGTGTTACTGCTTTGCGCAGTGATATCAGGCATCCTCATCTGGCGGTCTGCCCGTCAGTGCCGGAATGAGCTTTCTGTCGTTACTTACACAGTACCCTCGGGACTGGAAAAATCTGTGCGGATCGTGCAGCTGTCTGATCTTCACAGCTGGACCTTTGGCGAGGGGAATGCTGACTTGATCGCTCAGGTGGAAGCTCTGGAGCCGGACATCATCGTTATGACCGGGGATATGCTGGACAAGTCGGATGAAAATGCCGATGTTGCCTGCGGTTTGATTCGGGCACTGACGAATACGGCCCCGGTTTATTACGGCTATGGCAATCACGAATATACATGGATGAAAAAACACCAAGAAAGCCTAACGCCCGTTCTAAGCGAAGCAGGTGCGGTAGTGCTGGACACGGAATATTTGGATATCACCGTTAATGGGCAGGAGCTGCGGCTTGGCGGTTATCACGGGTATTGGAAGCAGCCGAATATGTTCGAGGTTACCCAGGAGCAGTGGCAGCGGGAATTTGACTTCACGCTGGCGTTTGAAGATACGGAACGCTTCAAGATCCTGCTGTGCCATATCCCCACCCCTTGGTTGGATTGGGGGGATATCGATGATTTCCCGGTGGATCTGGTCTTAACAGGCCATTACCATGGTGGGCAGATTCGTCTGCCTCTTGTTGGCGGACTATATGCCCCTTATGTTGGGCTATTTCCAGAGTACACCGAGGGAATCTATACCGGAGAGAAAGCGACCTGTGTTCTATCCGCCGGACTGGGAGCAAGCCCCGGGATCCCCAGAGTCAATAATCTGCCTCAGATCGTTGTTGTGGAGTTAACATCTGAAAACTAATAAGAAAGGAGGCCTCCGTATGGACCGTGAATCTCAATATCTGCTCCACCTTCTGGGGGCCTTTTTACGGCAGGAGGAGCCGGAAGTTCCTGGGGATCTGAATTGGGAGAAGCTCATGCGGCTGTCTAAGATTCATAATGTCGCCGGAATCCTGGGCTATATGGCTATGTCCTGGTCTATCTGCCCGGATGCACAGCTGAACACAGCGCTGCGCAGCGCCTGCCTGAATACCATTGCTTTATTTAACCGGCGGGCAGCCTTGGCGAACAGGCTTCTGGAACAGCTGGACAGTGCCGGAATTGACCATATCGTCATGAAAGGTTATGTCCTTCGGGAGTATTACCCCGTGCCGGAGCTTCGCACCTATGGCGATATCGATTTGGTTATCCACTCTGAGGATCGGCAAAAATGTAACGACTTGATGCTCTCCTTGGGCTATCGTCTGGACCACGACTGGGAGCCTGTGTACAGCTATCTCCGGGAGGATGAATTTTACGAGATCCACACCCGGATCATGGAGGTCAATGTATCCGATAAGGCGGATCACTGTGCCTATTTTGATGCCATGTGGCAGTTTGCCAGGCCTGGATCCGGCTGTGGCTTCCGATTTGCACCGGAATTTCACTTCCTTTATATGATCACCCATATTGCAAAGCATGTGGTAGGCTCCGGTGCCGGGATCCGGATGTATCTGGATGTGGCGGCCTTTATCCGGCATTTCGGAGATGCTTTGGATTGGGAATCTATCCGCCGGGAGCTGGAAAAGCTTCAGCTTTTGGAATTTGCCAACGCTGTTTTGACGCTTACCCAGCGATGCTTTGGCGTGAACAGTCCATTGCCGCTGGAAGCTATGGATGAACCGGTTTGGAATGCATTTCTGGGATTTACCCTCTCTGGGGGCATCTTTGGTCAGGTGGGCAGGGATAGCGGCACCAACTCCTTGAAATCCCAGAACCGGGACAGCGAGAAGATCTCCCGCCTCGGCGCTTTTATGAAACGCCTGTTTCCCGCGGCCAAGACCATCGAGACCCGATATACCTATCTGCAGGATAAGCCTTGGCTGCTACCTGCCGCCTGGGTCCATCGTCTGGTCAAGACCAGAGGCGCCTGGAATCAGCATACGCAGGAAGCGCAAAACATTATGACCGCTGATTTGCAGGAGGTTCAAAAAATAAAAGACCTCTATGAACAATTGGGTCTGTAAGAAAGGAGGCTCCCGGAATGAGAACCGAAAATAAGATCCTCCCTCCGGAGCTTCTGCTGGAGGAATACCGAAAGCTATTGCAGGAAGAGGGCGTAAAGGAGCTGCCTTTGACCGTTACCGGCAACAGCATGAGTCCCTTCTTGATCCATGGCAGAGATACCGTCTATCTCTCCCGCCTGACCCGCCCTGCCAAACGGGGTGATGTGCTGCTGTACCGGCGGCAAAACGGTGACTATATCCTGCACCGGGTCTATGCTGTGACCCCCGAGGGCTGCACCATGGTGGGGGATGCTCAAAGGGAATTGGAGACCGGCATCCGTCCGGAGCAGGTTATCGCCATTGTGACCCGGGCGATCCGCAAGGATAAAGAACTGTGTCCGGGTAGTTTTTGGTGGGATTTTTTTGAAACCACCTGGCTGTGCCTGCTGCCTGTGCGCAGGCCTGCCCATAAGATCTATTCCGCACTGAAAAAAGAAAACACTGTGCGGTAGCAGCTGGATACTTGAAAATGCCGGATTATTGCGAACTTTTTGTGTTGTTTTGCGCAAAAAACCGGGAAAATGTCTTGGAAAATGGTAAATTTATCCAGTCCAAAATATATTGACAAACTGTGAGCAAAGTCCTATAATGATATGAGATATATAAGGGGGGAGTATACCCTTTTTTACGGGTTCTTCCTGGTTATATAGAGAATTGTAGCTGTGCTTTTCGTGCTCTACAAGGGCATGATGCGGTACGGAATACAGTGAAAAGGAGAGGTTTCTCCGGACCCTTCGGATGGAAAAAGCCATGAAAGTAAAAGCAAGTTTTATTCTTAGAAAAATAGCCGATGAGCACCTGCTGATCCCCACAGGGGAGGCGGCACTGGCCACAAGAGGGCTCATTGCGTTATCCGAGAGCGGATGTCTGCTGTATCAAAAACTGCAGACGGATTGCTCCCGTCAGGATCTGATCGCAGCCCTGTGTTCTGAGTACGATGTAACGGAAGCGGTGGCCGGGGCAGATGTGGATGCCTTTTTGGATCAGATGCGCCAGCTGAATATGCTGGAGGAGACGTGATATGGGAAAATACGAAAAACCAAGATCCACGACTCCGGGAAAAAGCGGATCCCAGCGCCATAAGGGTATAGATTCCAAGATGCTTCTATGGCTGCTTGTTGTGTTGATCGTGCTGGTGGCAGTTTGCCTGCTTGCCATGCCGGATCTGCTGGATCGCTTTCCCGGTGGCGGCAAGGAAACGGTGCCCCAGGGGACTACCCAGTCTCAGAACAGCGAACCCTCCGGGACTACAGAAACCAGCGAGCCTGTGAAGCTGCCAGCTATGAGTTTGCCAAAGGAACTCGACGGCGGGCTGCAGTTGGAAAGCTTGTTTCAGTTCAGCGGTACCAACCCGGACAGCAATAACCGGGAAGGGACGGATCTAGCTACGATCCTGCTGAAAAACACCTCCGGATCCTATCTGAAAACGGCAGAGATCGCCGTTACGTTGACGGACGGGAAAAAGCTGACTTTTACGGTCACGGATCTTCCTGCAGGAAAGAGCGTTATGGCATTTTCCAAGGAAAATGCCTCCATCAGCGCCAAGGCCGCTTGCAGTGAAGTCAGCTGCAGCACTTCCTTTGAGCCCGATTTGGTTCCTGTTCCTGCTCAGGTCACAGCGTCTGTGACAGGGACTACCGTGACACTGACAAATCAGACGGATCAGGAACTACTCAATTTGGTGGTATATTGCCGCTGTCCTCTTGGTGAAGAGTACTTTGGCGGTGTTACATATCAATATATAATTAAGAATCTTCCCGCACGCGGTACTGCAACGGTTGATGCTGTGGATTGCATCCTCGGTATGGCTGAAGTGGTTCGTGTGGAGATCGATCATGAATGAGAGGTATTGCCATGAAGAAGTATGTAAAGCCCGAACTTTTCTTCGAGCGCTATGAGTTGAACCAGCACATAGCGGCCTGCACATGGGACTTAAACCTTGCCAGTGAAGGAACATGCGGATTTAAAGCCGATCCTACGCAGGATCCTAATTTGTCGCCGGAGTGGGTTTTGATGACTAACGTTCAAAATTGTAATTTTGAGGGTGAGGTCTGCTACATGAATTCCACAAGCGATTTTTATAATACCTTCAATTCCTGATGCCCAAAGCTTGGAACTATTGCCTTTCTGTTGCGGGATTGGTAATTCAGCTTGAAACAGACCGGGAACTGGAAATGCAGGAGCCCTTTCTGCCGTTTGTTTCTGAAAGCCTCCGCTCTGATTTCAAGGTGACTTTTTGCCAAGTAGATCAGCTCCCTGCCATTCCGGAAAAGGTGCTGCATGAGGACGTTTGTTACCGTGCGCACTCCTGTGAAAACGGAAAGGTTCTTCGCAGCTTCTTTGACGCACCACGGGAGCGTGCACCCTACGCAGTCGCTGATTGCGATTATTCTGGCGGATCGATCCGGATCGATTATGTGGAATCGGGTGCCCACTGCCTGTCGCAGATGCAGAATGCATTTTTCCATTTGGGATTTGAAGAACTGCTTCTCTATCGGGGGCGCTTGTGCTTCCATGCGGCTTGTGTCCGAACAGGCTTGGGCGGCATCCTGTTT
Organism: Faecousia sp.; assembly: GCA_045576415.1. GTDB lineage: Bacteria > Bacillota > Clostridia > Oscillospirales > Oscillospiraceae > Faecousia. The sequence goes on from JAZNGJ010000044.1 coordinate 46,127, forward strand.
TCGGGACCCTCCGGTGTCGGAAAGTCCACCCAGGCGCAGCTGTGGTGCAAGCACCGCGGAGCGGAGCAGATCAACGGTGACCGGCCCATTCTCTCAAAAGAAGCTGGGTCGTGGCTTGCCTGGGGATCTCCCTATGCAGGATCGTCCCGCTGCTACGTCAATGCCAGTTGCTCTGTGAATGCCATTGTCATGCTCCGTCAGGCGGAAAGCTGCAGTCTTCGCAGGCTCAACCCCAAAGAAGCGTTTCGGGCGGTATGGTCCGGCCTTACAGTCCCCTCCTGGGACCCCACGGCTATGGAAACGGCCTGCGATCTGGCTCTGGAGCTTGGATCATCAATTCCTGTCTATGAATTTGGCTGCACGCCCGATCTGCAGGCGGTGGAATTTTTGGAGCAGGGCTTGCGAAAGGAGGGAATCTGCGATGGAACAGAATAATCTTCCTTCCCGTGCTTTGACGGATTTTCTCTATGCCAAGGCCAGCCGTATGAAGGTCCCCCTCAGCGGAACCTTCGAGCTTTCTCCGGTCTGCAATTTTACTTGCCGGATGTGCTATGTCCGCAAGACCGCTAAGGAGGTCCGGGAGAGCCCCAGAGGTATCCTAACGTTGGCTGATTGGCGGCGCATCGCCCGGGAGGCCCGGGAGGCGGGAATGCTCTATCTGCTTCTGACCGGCGGTGAACCGCTTTTGTGGCCGGATTTCTGGACGCTGTATGATGAACTGGTGGACATGGGTTTTCTGGTGTCTATCAATACCAACGGTTCCCTTATTGACAGCGAAGCGGTTGCCCATTTCCTGCGGAAACCACCCTTGAAGCTGAATATCACGCTTTACGGAGCTAACGATGAAACCTACCGGAGTCTTTGCGGCATCGGCGGTGTTTTCACGAAGGTAGATAAAGCGATATCCGAGCTTCATCAGGCAGGCATCCCCATAAAGCTCAATTGCTCTCTGACTCCCCAGAATGCCGGAGATCTGGACTGGATCGTCGATTACGGCAAGGAGAAGGATATTCCGGTATCTGTGGCGACGTATATGTTCCCGCCTGTGCGCCGGGATCCTAAAATGGTGGGCGTCAATGAACGCTTTACACCGGAAGAATCGGCAGAATATCTTCTCCGGTTTTATGAAAGGTATCAGGGCGAGGAAGCCTACGGGCAGTATCTGAAAAGGATCGTTGAGGGAACGGTGGAGCCTCCGGGATTGGATGAGAGCTGCATCGACCCGCTTGACGGAAAGATCCGCTGCCGTGCCGGCAAAGCCGCGTTCTGGATCACCTGGGATGGCTGGCTGCTTCCCTGCGGCATGATGCCGGAGCCCAAGGTGGAGCTGAAGGACAAGCCTTTCGCGGATGCATGGCAGGAACTGGTACGGCTGGCAGCTGAACTTCGTCTCTCCGGCGTCTGCGATAAATGCCCGAACCGTGGGATCTGCCATCCCTGCGCGGCAATCGCCTATGCGGAGACGGGCAAGTGCGACGGGATCCCTGCCTATATGTGCAAGGCGACCCTTCATATGCAGAAGATCGCAGAGCAGAATGTGCTCTCTGAAGAATAAACCTGAATTCAAAAATGTTGAACGATTTACCCCGCAGTGAACGCAAACTGCATTGGAATTTCTTGCTTTTATAGCAATGTATATAGATTTCCGTTGGCAAACAAATACCGAGGAGGTAGAAAAATGAAAAATTTTAAGCGATTGCTGGCTGTGGCACTGGTGCTGTGTATGGTTCTGGGCGTTATGCCTTTGAGCACCTTTGCGGCTGAAACAAGCAAAGCAACGACAACTGAGAATAGTGAGGATTACAGGATCCTGCACTTGGACTGCGGCCGTAAGTATTTTACCAAGGATTGGATCATTGCGTTGATCAATGAAATGGCTGCTGCTGGCTATACCCATCTGCAGCTTGCATTTAGCAATGACGGTCTGCGCTTCCTGCTGGACGATATGTCCGTGGGCAGCTATTCCGATGATGATGTAACCGCTGCTGTTCAAGCCGGTAATATTGCGTATAACAATAGTAAGAACTATTCCACCTCTGTTAATGAACTGACTGAGGAGGAGATGGATGAGATTCTTGCGCATGCCAAGACTAAGGGCATCGAGATCATTCCTCTGTTCAATAATCCTGGTCATATGTATACTATGATTACTGCTATGACCAATCTGGGAATGACCCCCAGCTATAATGGATCCTCCAGCACCATTGATTTGGATGATGCTGATGCTGTTGCCTTTGTAAAGGGACTGCTGCAGAAATATGTTACATACTTTGCTGGCAAGGGCAGCACTGTTTTTAATATCGGTGCTGATGAGTATGCTAACGACAATTATAGTTCTGGTTCCATGGGCTTCGGTCATCTGATGAGCAGCGGCAAGTATCAGCTGTTTGTGGACTATGTCAATGAACTGAATGCAATGATCAAGGCTGCCGGCATGAAGACCATGGCTTTCAATGACGGCATTTATTTCCAGAACCAGACCTCCTATGCCTTCGATAAGGACATTATGATTTCCTTCTGGTCCTCTGGTTGGGGTTCCGGTAGCACTGCCTATACCTCTGCCTCTGCCTCCACCATGGCAAGTCTGGGCCACCCCATGATTAATACCAATGGTGACTATTACTATATCCTGGGTGTGAACGACTGTTTTACTCCCGGTACCAACACATACCACGCAGACGGCTATCATACTGCTGCTGAGGGCTTCAGCAATACTGCTTTCATGGGCAGCACTGTCTCCTCTCCTGCAGGTGCTACTTTCTGTGTATGGGCTGATTATCCCGGCGCAGAGACGGAAACCGAGGTTGCCCGGTATATTCGCCCCATTCTGCGTGTTATGGGTGCCCGTATGCAGGATACTACTTCCTATGATGTGGATACCATCGTAGCTGGCGGCTTTAATGCTGATGGCACCATCAATGTCGTTGAGACTCCCGATCCCGAAGTTCCTACCGAACCCGAGACCGTTACCAAGACCGACGAAGATACCGGCATCGTTGCCTCCGCTCCCGGTCTGACCGAGTTGACTATCACTGAGATCAAGGACGAAACTGTCATCCCCACCATTGAGGGTGTCAGCAAGATCCTGGCTTACGATGTGAAGGCCTTTGTGGGCGAGACTTCCTACACCGGCGAGGTTGAGATTTCCATACCTATTCCTGCTGATTGGACTCGCGTTCGTGGCGGTGTTCTGGCCAGTGACAGCGGCGAGGAAGTCTTGGGCATCGAGGGCAAGCTGGAAAACGGTATGTTTACTTTCACCGTTCCTCACCTGTCCGGTATTGTGACCTATGCTTCTGACTATGATGAGTTGATTCAGTTGGAAGTTGGTGAGACTTCTGACACTATTACGGATAACTCCGGTTACTACACTACCGCCGAAGGCCTGAATACTGCTGTTGCAACCGTCACTCTGGGCGGTAACGCTGGCAGCGAAGCAACGGTGGAATATAAAGAGACTAGTGTCAGCTACAGGAATTTGGCAACCAGCGAATCTTGGAAAAAGACCGACTATTATCACTTGAGTGATGGCCAATACTATCCCGTATATGGACGGTATGTAAGCGAGTGGAGTTGGAGTAGTTTCAGCTATGAGACAACTTATTATTATGGTTATAGCACTACTGATTCTGCAAACGAAGTAAAGGAGCTTGGATCCAATTCTTCTAGCAGTGCAACTGTCAAGGTTTACGGTAAGACCGGCACTGAGGCAGTTCCTGCCAAGACTACCATTGCATTCAAAGGTGTTTCTGCAGGCGAAACCACGGCTACCATTGGCAACACCACTTACAAGATCGTTGTCAGCAAGGGTTCCATTACCGATACTATCACCGTAGACACTTATAAGACCTACACCGATAACAGTTCCAGCGTCACGGTTGCGGATCCCGCCATTGCAACCGCAACGCTAAATAATGGTACCCTGACAATCACCGCCAAGGCCGTTGGTACTACTACTGTTACTACCGATAACGCAGTCTATACCATAACCGTTACAGCAATTGACCTGTCTACTGTTGATCCCCTTCAGATTGAACTGTGGATTACTAACAGAACTGTCACACCTGACGATAATACTGAATATTCCTCCAGTACTGGTACAAATACTGAGAATGAGAGCTACACCTATAATTATGTAGAATTTATGGCAAATGCCACCGATGCGATTGCTTCCGAGGCAGGTTGCGATATCTCCAAACTGGTTGCTGCAACCGGCAGCGGTAATTTAGTCTATTGGAAGTCTACCTATCTGAATTTGGATGAAGTCGAGCGTCAGGATAATGCTGGTGGCAAGGATAACACCTTGAAGGGTGATGACTTTACCAAGATTCGCTATTGGAATGGCACTTGGGCTTACTTCTCCACCGAGAGCAACTCCTGGGTTGCGTTCAGCGAAGATAATAACTATCAGCTTGTGGCCTACTATTTGCAGGAAACTGATGTAACCGATGAGGTAACTACCCAGGTTGTTGACTGGGGTCCCACCTATAAGCAGTGGGGTGATGGCGAAGAATCCTGGTTCTTTAACGGAAGCAGTTATGTAAGAGGTGGTAGTTACATCTTCCTTGATTATGCCGTTGTTTATCAGGGTGGCACACAGAACCCGGATAGCTTCCCCACAGATAACACCATCTTCTTCCACGCCGACGGTATTTCTAGTACTCCTCGTGTGATTGGTGCTACCTATTTCGTTGAAAGCACTGACTATGAGATTTGGAAGGTTACCGTCACTACCGGTACTTCCAGTGGATATACGAGCCAGGGCAATTTCACCTCCACTTATGACGATTCTACCGAAACCATTGTTTGGGAGGAATCTATGGGTGGCCAGCCCAATGTTCCTTCTTTGACCTACACAGAAAAGCAGGAAGGTAAGCTGGTTCGTGTGTATGTCCGTGCAAAGAATGCTGAATTGAAAGTCATTTACTATGACGAAAAGTTTGGCGATGAACTGCACACTTACTATGTAGTTGCAAGCTCCGGTGTTACCTTCGATGATATGGATCCTGCGCCTACACAGTTTGCCGGCAACGCTAACCGTCTTGATGTAACAAATGCAGCACTGTCCAACTCCTTAGGTGTTCCGGAAACCTTCGAGACCGATCTGACTAAGGTTCCCGAGGCTGTGGGTAAGTACAGAAACGACCTGTACACCTATACAGGTTCTGAAATTAAGGATGATGGAAAGACCCTGTATCTTTACTACAATATCAATACCTCTGTTCTCTCCCCGAACTTTGTAGTTGACTTTGGCCTGCCCATTACCTTTGAGCTGAAGGAACTGCTGGGTGAGGGTACCGAAGTTGGAGATGTCACCAATGTCAGCGGACTCTCTGCCCGTTACGGTACTTTGACTTATTCCAACGGCATCTTTACTTATACTCCTACTAGTGTGCTGCAGAACATCGATGTTCTGTCCATCGCACTTACGATCAATGGCAAAACCAATACCACCAACGTTGGTGTGACTCCGGCCACTACTGTCTACTACGAGGAAGGTTTCCTTGAGAACTGGAGCGGCACATGGACCGACAAGGGCACAAAGCATTCCTTTGCTAACCAGACTGCCCAGATCCTGGGCTCCAGTACCGATAACTACGGTTACGACAGCAACATCATTTCCAACGGATCGGATGCTACAACCTCCACCATCGGCGCTTCTGCTACCTTCACCTTCATTGGCACCGGCTTCGACCTCTACGCAAACTGCGATGAAAACACCGGTTACGTGCTGGTGGAAGTCAGAGACTCCGCAAATGTGCTTAAGAGAGTCTTTATGGTAAACACCAAGGTGGCAACGGCTGAAAATGCTACGGATGCAACCAGCGGCCAGACCGGCGCATTCAAGAGCCTGCCTGTGGTGACCCTTGAGGGATTGACCCACGGTACTTACACAGTTACCGTTAAGAAGATCACGGACGAAAAGGCTATCAATATCGATGGCTTCCGGATCTATGGAACTATCGTGGAAGCAGATGGCGAAAATAGTATTTACTTCGCTGATAAGGAAGACCATCCCGAGTACCATGAGATCCGTGATAATGTTTTGAACGGAGTAGATATCGAAGGCTCTGAGTATAACTACAAGAATAGCCTTAGTAACGCCAATGGGTATTATGATATTTCCGGTCTTGCTCAGTACATCCATAGTCAGGTCTACGCTGCCGACAGCACCCTCGCCGGAGCCCTGGTGATGAGCGGCGAGAATCCTGCTTATGGTGCCGATGAATTGAAGGATCTGCTGGACAACGGCCCCAAGAATGAGCTGTTCCTGTATGCCGGCCAGAGCGTTACCTTCAGCGTAACAACAAACCGCGTCATGCAGATCGGCCTGAAGGCTCCTCAGGGTGCGACGAAGTATTCCATAAGCTATAAAGTTGGCGATCAGACAACAGCGGTTGCTACCGACAAGGATATTTCTACAAGTGTAGATATGTTCTATGATGTTGTTGGTCAGGCTGATTCTGAAACAACATACACGGTTACGATCACCAACGCAGATACCGGCATCCTCTCCGTTACCGATCTGAAGATCTGTGACGATCCCAACGCTACCTTCAATGTGCTGACTGCTGCGGATATCGAGGCTGCTCTGAATGCTATGGGTTACGCCGACGCCGAGCCCGAGAATCCCGAGACTCCTGCGGCTCCCGAGGATTCCGACGATTCCAAGACTCCCGAAGATCCCAAGGCCACCTGTGCTGATCACAAGGGCGGCACTGCCACCTGCAAGGATAAGGCTGTCTGCACCGTCTGTGGTGAGGCTTACGGCGAGCTGGATGCTGAGAATCATACCGGCGAAGCCAAGTGGAGCCACACCGACGGCAAGCACAGCAAGGCATATGATTGCTGCGGCAAGGTGGTTGTGGCAGAAGAAGCCCACAAGCTGACCGACGGCAAGTGCGAGTGCGGTTACGAAGCACCCGCCAGCGATGACAACAGCCAGACCAGCGACAACAACCAGACCAGCGACAACAACCAGACCAGCGACAACAGCCAGACCGGCGACAACAGCCAGACCGGCGACAACAGCCACATCGTGCTGTTCGGCAGCCTTCTGGTAATCAGTGCACTGGCTGCTATCGTGCTGTTGGTTCCCGATGTTCGCAAGAAATTGATCAAGTAAGTGTTACACCCGATGTAGCAACAGAATAGTTCACCCCCCCCAACCGCTTGCGGTTGGGGGGCTTTCATGATAGGATAAATTATACGATCAAGCGCAGCATCATCGTATATAAAATGCAGATCGTTCTCCTTGCAGATTTCGACGGGAAGCTTCCCAAAGTGATACTCATTGCAGTTGACGGCTCTTGAAAAATGCCGTAAAATAGACAAAACGGAGGTGAGCCGATGCCTTTTAAAATTGTTAGCAACGATATTGCCAGCATGCACGTGGATGCCGTTGTAAACTCGGTCGATCCGCAGCCGGCGCAGCAGGAAATTGGGCCGATCGATACGGGCTGTGCAGCAATCACACCGGCATTTGGGCAAAATGCAAAATATGTGATCCATACCGCTGAGCCTGCTTGGAATGACGGCAGTCATGAAGAGGAAAGTCTGCTGCGCAGCTGTTATGACAATTCGTTGAAACTGGCGTTGGAGCATGGCTGCCGATCCGTTGCTTTTTCGCTGATCTCCGGCAATAACGGTTTTCCAAAGGATAGGGCTCTCAAGGCTGCAATTTCTGCTTTCAGCGCCTTCCTGCTGGAGTATGAAATGCAGGTCTATCTGGTGACTGACGGCACATCCTTCCTGTTGCCGGAAAAACTGTTCCGGAGCGTTGCCAGCTACATAGACCAAAATTTTGTGGACGTCTGTCGGCCGGTAAGCTACAGTACTGCACCCCAGCGGAGTATCCGTTGCCCCGGAAATGTGGAATTGTGCGAAACTGCGGCATTACGCCAGTGCATGCCCTGCGCGCCTGCGTCCCAAGCGGCCTCTTTGGAGGATCTGCTGAAACAGGCGGATGCAGGCTTTACCGAAACTCTGTTAAAACTGATCGACCAGTCCGGCAAGAAGGACTCGGAAATCTATAAGAAAGCCAATATCTCCAAACAGCACTTCTCAAAGATCCGCAATAACCCAAATTACAAGCCTACGAAGCCTACGGCGATCGCTCTGGCGCTCGCATTGGAGCTGGATCTGGAAGCAACGAAGGATCTGATCGGCCGGGCAGGCTATGCCCTGACCAACAGCAGCAAGTTTGACCTGATCATTCGCTATTTTATTGAGCAGGGCAATTACAATGTGGTAGAGATCAATATTGCGCTTTATGAATTTGACCAGAGTTTGCTGGGCGCGTAAAAGTCCCCTGACAGTTGACCAAATGAATAGGAAAACCTCCTATAATGCGGGTGTATGCACGTCGAAGCACAAGTCACAACAGGGTATTTCCCACAAGCGGGAAATACCGACTGTGCCTTAGCTTCCCCTCTCCCCACAAAGGCCGTTCGCCTTTGTGGGGTCCCCGAACACATTATAGGAGGTTTTTTATGAAAAAGAATTCGACGGAGATCGTATTCATCCTGGACCGCAGCGGTTCTATGGCTGGCTTGGAGGATGACACCATCGGTGGCTTCAATGCCATGATTGAGAAGCAGAAGAAAGAACAAGGGGAAGCGCTGGTCAGCACGGTGCTGTTTGACAATGAAAGCGCGGTCGTCCACGACCGGGTGGATGTTCAGAAAATTAAGCCCATGACCAGGAAAGAATACTATGTCCGGGGCTGCACCGCACTGCTGGATGCGGTTGGCGGTGCCATCCACCATATCGGCAATGTCCATAAGTATGCCCGGGAAGAAGACCGTCCGGAAAAGACGCTGTTTGTTATCACCACAGATGGTCTGGAAAACGCCAGCCACCATTATAACTATGCCAAAGTCAAGCAAATGATCCAGCGTCAGAAGGAGGTATACGGTTGGGAGTTCCTTTTCCTCGGCGCGAACATCGACGCGGCCAGGGAAGCTGCCCGGTTTGGCATCAGTGCAGACCGCGCCGCCAACTACCGTGCCGACAGGAAAGGAACCGGTGTGATCTACGAAACAGTCAGCGAATCCATCTGCCATGTGCGAAGAAGTGCAGTGCCCCTTTCTGCTGATTGGAAGCGCCGGGTGGATGAGGACTACCAAAAGAGAGAAAAATAATACATGCGGAACGGTTTTGAGCGGCATTAACGAGCTTGATCACATCCGCCAGAACCTGCACAGCAAAATACGCACCATCGCAATTGCGATGGTGCGTATTTTTATACCTCTGTACAGTAAAATTTCCGCTTTTGGGCCGTGCACCAGCAAGCTTGTGAATGTGAGGATTCTTTCTGTAAAACGGACGAGCAAAGCAGAATAGAGTTAAAAATGGAGGTGGTGTGAATGCTTGCGGCAGTGTGGTTGATGCTCAGCAGTCTGCTTTATTCCCTTCAGTTGTCATCAGGAAGCTTTCCGAGACCGCTGACAGCGCAAGAGGAACGATACTATCTGGAACGGTCATCAAAAGGGGATATGGAAGCACGGAATATCCTGATAGAGCGGAATCTGCGCCTGGTGGCACATATTATGAAGAAATACTACGCGCAATCTTCGGATCAGGAGGATCTGATATCGATCGGGACGATAGGACTGATCAAAGGAATTACCACATTTGATACGTCCAAAGGTGCCCGCCTGGCAACCTATGCAGCCCGGTGTGTAGAAAATGAGATATTGATGTACTTTAGAAGTCAGAAAAAATCGGCCCAGGATGTATCCCTTTCCGACTACATAGAAACAGGCACGGATGGCGCGGCACTGTCTTTAATGGATGTGGTCAGCGAGGAAACAGATCTGCTGGAAACGGTCAGTGCTAAGGAACGGCTGGTGCAGGTGCGCAAGGCAGTGAATGATTGCCTTACGGATCAGGAACGGCAGGTGATCCTACTTCGTTACGGCCTTGGCGGACTAAAACCCAGCCGGCAGCGGGAGGTGGCTCTGATGCTGGGCATCAGCCGCAGCTATGTATCACGAATCGAGAAGCGGGCGCTGGGGAAGTTGCGGAAGGCGCTGGAGGATGTGTAATAGAAACCCCGGCGCATTAGTCGGGTGACCCAAATCAGCGAAAGCCAAGCTACAAAATGCAGTTTGGCTTTTATGGGGTTATTTCAGTTGTGCGTTTCTTGTTTGCGATGCTCTGCTATTTTTCGCATAAGCAGGTATATTTCCATAATAATTTGCCCATACTTCTGCTCGGGAGTGATGCAAATGAAAATTCGGGAAGTAATGACGGATTCTGTAGTCAAGATCCATCCGGATGAATCCGTGGCAGTGGCGGCAAGAGCATTGGCGCACTACAATATCGGTGCATTGCCGGTATGCGGAAATGATGGCAGTATCTGCGGAATGGTCACAGACCGGGATCTGGTGACCCGCTGTCTGGCTTCCGGACGGCTGCCGGAAAATACCAGAGTCAGGGAAGTGATGACCGCCGGCGTGGTATCGGCAAAGCCGGACATGGATACCGGTGCAGCGGCTCATCTGATGGGCAGACAGCAGATCCGGCGGCTGCCGGTGGTGGAAAATGGAAAATTGTGCGGCATGGTGAGTCTGGGAGATCTGGCCAACCGGGCAGAATGTAATCCGGATGCGGCGGATGCACTGGGTGACATTTGCACCAATATTTCCGTCAGATAAGCATTGGTTTTTGTGCGATAAAAAGGTAAAGAAATTGACAAAAAATTCTTGACAAACAGAAGCAGTAGTGGTATTATATTTTGGCTGTCCGATGAACGGATTGCCGCCGGGAGGGCAGTTTAGCAGAAAATTTCAGAAAAGAACAAAAAAGCTCTTGACAAACTGAGATTGGTGTGCTAATATATAAAAGTTCGCGAGAGCGAGCGCCTGTACCTTGTAAATTGAATAATGTGAGACGAACTATAACACCTTGGACAATTAAATGGATTGTTTAAGCGTTTTTGAACGAATAACAGCCAACGAAAATTCTTGAGTAAATTTGCTAGTACAAATTATTCAAAGTGGTT